>JAEHKQ010000071.1 GCA_016838795.1 Nitrosopumilales archaeon | reverse complement strand
TTTTCTTTAGCTTCTTTCACTTTTTTCTTTTTAGTTTTTACTTTGTCTAGTTGTTGATTTTCGGCCTTTTTGATTTTAGTTTCTTTTTTAGGATATTTTTTTGGTTTAATTTTTTGATCGATAGTTTTTTTCTTTTCTTTTAAGGTCTTGAGTTCTACTTTTATTTTCTCAACTTTTGAAATAGTCTCATCCTTTTTTTTAACCATCAAATCACCAATAATCTAGAATATCTTATTATTCGATTCAATGTAAATTCAATATATAACATAGCATTTGGTTTACTTTACTAAGAATTTTGCACTGCTGTAAATTGTTTTTTTCTGTTGTTTATCACTCATTTCAATTACAATTTGATAGTTGCCAGGGGTATCAATTATCTCATAAAAATCATCATCGATGGGAAGAATGGAGTTATTTTGATTAAAACACTGTTCAAAAAAGCCACTCTGCGAAACAACTTGATTAGGAGAAGAACTAATATCAAAAATTGTTATGTAAAGATCACCACAATCAAAAATCGGATCTTCTACTGAAATTTTGATTTCAATTGGAGATGTTGTAGAATATTGTTTTTGGATTCCAGAAATTTTAATCATGTCACTAGAAGCAATACTGACGCCAGATGGTTCGAATTCCCAAAATTTTAATTCACGGTTTGGTTCTTTGAGAACCTCTGCCATAACTAATGAGCCAAAAACAATCGAAGCTATTACTGGTAAAAGAAAAACAACATAAACAGTTCCTCTGACCACTTCGCTCCTAATTTTTCCTCACCTATATTTATTTAGCAAACCGATTTGTGCGAACAATTTTGACGAATCAGTTAAATCAAAGCCGATCAAATAGCGCCTAGATGCGTCTCAGAAAATTTAGGGTGCGGGCATTTCGTTGTATTCACGATTCTGGAGAGATTACTGTTGGGGATTTGGCTGCTTTTATTGGAAGAAATGAAAGTGGTAAAACTACAATTCTTGAAGCATTAACCTTACTGAATAAAGAAGAAAAAATTTCTGATCTTGATTTATGTGATGAAATGTCTGAGGAGTTAAAATCTGAGATCAAAATAGTGTATGGTGAATTTGAGTTAAATGCAAAAGAGGTTAGTATAATAAAGGAAAAATTTCCAAATATTCCTGAAATTAAAAAACTTCGGATCTACAGGACTAACAAAAATCCAAATACACAGTATGATTTTGGAAATATCGAAATTAGTGAAGGTGAAAATAAAGGGATCAATTCGTGGGAAAATTTTTCTGAAAAAATCTTCAATTTCTTAGATACTATACCTAATCATTTAAGAATTCAATTTGATACAAAATTTTTTGAAGGGAGGGCTCCTAAAAGCCAGGAAGTTTTTGATAGAGAAATGGCAGAATTTAGCAACAATGTACATGTAGTTGCTACGGATGAGCCAAAGGTAATAGAAGAATGGGAAAAAATCTATGCAAGCCCAGAAAACCAGTTTTCTAATTTGCTAAAAGGGACATCAGATCGCAGTGCACTTGAAAATTTTATTGAAAGTTATCTTCATCCTCGTTTTGTGTATTTTTCAGACTATAAGAAAATTTATGGAAATATCAAACTCGATGAATATGTCCAAGAGGCCAGAGGAGAACGTAGAGAAGGAATTGAATATGTCGAAGAGTTTGACCGGGCTGAAACAGTACGGAATTTGTTCTATCTAGCCGAGTTAGATGTTAATGAGATGGAAAAAATTCGAGACAGCCCTTCAAAATTAATAAAATTTCTCAATATAGCTAGTAATCAATTAACAGCAAGACTCAATCCAGCATGGAAGGGTGATCCAATCCGTGTGGATTTGAGATATCTACCAGGCAATATTCTGAGTGTGGTAATTTCTGATGTACACAAGGATGGAACTGTCACAAACACTGGATTGTTGAATAGAAGAGCAGAAGGTTTCAAATGGATTTTTTCATTTATTGTAAACTTTGCAGCTGAAACCCAAAGAGCTGAATTAAAAGAAGCAATTCTTTTACTTGATGAACCTGCACGAAACTTACACCCGGCCCAACAAACAGGAATTACAGATTTATTAAAAGGTCTTGCGGGTTCCAACCAAGTGCTTTATGCAACGCACTCTCCATTTATGATTTTTGACTATACGCCGGGAAATCTTTTGGTAGTAGAGCTAGATAAGAAAAAACATCTTAGTAGAATCTTTTATGATTACTGGAATGCAGATGATAAAACACTCATTCCAATTCTTTATGGATTATCAAAGGGATTAGTTGAATCAATTGTAGATAGAGAAATTGGAACAAACTCAAGACCCATTATTATTGTTGAGACAATGTCTGACAGTATGTATTTGAATGCATTTGATAAATTTCTGCAAGATCCAAATATTTCAATGAATCCTCTAAATGTTGTAGCGGCATTCAGCAAAAATTCTGTTATGCCACTAGCAGTTTTCTATAGAAATCATGGTTATCGAACTTTTGTTCTACTTGATAATAGTGAAGAATCTAAGCAGATTTCAGCCCAACTTGTAGCTAATGATTTTTCCAAAGTTCAAACAATATTTTTTGAAAGTAATGGTAAGCCTCTTCAATCAATCGAAGACTATATGGTTCTTGAAGATTATCTTCATGCAGTAAATCAAACATATGAGATCAAGTTGAGGCAAGAGGGATTTAGTAATCTGACACCAGATGAAGTAAAATTAAAAAATAAGAAAGGTGTTTTGGAGAATCTTCATGCTATCTGGTTAGAACATAAAGATGAATGGGATAACTTTGACAATGAAGAGATAACTAGGTATATTTGTGAAAAAATTGCCCTCGGGGAAGCAGAATTCTTGTCAGATAAGACCAAAGATCAATTTAGATCATTATATCGGCTTATAGCGGAACGCATTCGACAACATCAAAATTTTGTTTCTAAATATGATACAGATAAAGCTCCCAAGCCTAGGGTTTAATTCCATGGTAATTAATGAGGTTTACTTACAAATCGTACAGAAATGAAAAATACTTTTTTGTGAAAAAACTGATTAAGTTTAATTTGGAGAGTGAAATCGTTGAATAATATGTATGGTTCATTGCCAAAAGGTATTTTTCTTTTTCTTATATTGACTTCATCCATTTTTACTACAACAACGTTTGCTGTAGCGCAAGAAAAAGTTGTTGAAGCTAAAAGTATTGGATTTGAAGAAACAACTATTATTGAATTTGAAAACAAAGGAACAACTGAAATTCAAACAATAAGAATGTGGCTTGGTGAAGATAATACTTTCAAATCTTTTAAAACAGAAAAAGGGTGGACCGGAAAGAAAACTCTACAGGGGGTTCTTGTTTTTACAACCTCTGAATCAATTAAACCAGGACAATCAGTGAAGTTTGGGATAAAAACTGCTGAATCTATGCCTGGAATTAATTGGAAGGCTATTGATACAAACGACAACCAACTCCAAATTGGAAAAACTTTGGTTTCTGAATATCCTTCTAAACCATCACAAGATGTGAAAACAATTTCTCCCGAAGGGGATTCTGCCATTCTCACTGACTCTACTTTTAGATTAGTTCCAGAAAGACCAAACGTTGGATCCACAATTAGAGTTCTAAGTGTAGAAAAATTTGCATCAAATCAAGAATTCGATTTTTACATTGGCAACAGATTGTTAGAATCATTTGAAACCAATCAAGATGGTCACTTTATGTTTACTACTAAAATTCCAGATAACGAAAAAGCGGAACGGGTCAACTTTGTAGTTAAAGATAAGCAAGGTTTTGAAAAATCCTTAAGCCTGAGAATAGGGGAATCACCAGGCGTAATGGTTTACACAGAAGAAAGACCATTAACAATTAGTGAAATTCCTCCAGTATTACATAGAAATGATAAAATTAATGTCACTGGAACTGCTTCGCCAGGAGGAACTATAGTCGCTACTATCAAAGATTTCAATGGGAATATTGTTTCAACCATTGATGTTGATGTAGATTCTAAAGGGAACTGGGAGTATACCACAACTGTTGCTGCAGACACTCTATTTGGAAAATATTCAGCAGAGATTACTGATGGCAAAAATACGATTTTAAGATCATGGGAGATCAAATCAGATAAGAAAATTCAGATTTTTCCAGCTCAAGTAAGATATGAGCCTGGAGATATCATAGTCTTTAATGGTACAGCAATTCCTGATCAGCAATTAGAAGTTATTATTGAGGATCCAACCGGAAAGGAAGTTTATTATGAAATTTTGGATGTAGGAACGTCTGGTCAAGTTTACTTGGAATTTTCTACTGAACTTTCTTCGATTAAGGGAACGTATGTTCTCTATGCATCACAAACAGAAGAAAATGAAATCATTCTAGTAGGTCTTGGACAATTACCGCAAGAAGTTATCATTGTAAAAGTTGATAGGACAAATTATTCAGCTGGAGATATTGTAAAAATTACAATACAGGGAGAACCTTCTACAAATGTCAATTTCTTGATAATAGATCCTGGAGACCGGGCAAAACTTAGTGAAATCATTACTCTGGGGCCTGATGGAAATTATGTTTATGAATTAGACCTTTTGGGATATGCTTCTGGAGTCTATACTGCTATAGCAAAAAGAGGAGGTTCTCAGGGTTTAGATGTCTTTTCTATGGGATTACAGACAGGTTCTGGTCCAATAGAAGTAAAAACAATTAAACAAACTTTTCTTTCTGGAGATTCAATTTTGATTCTGGGGGAATCTGGAAATAATATTTTACTAACTTTAAGTTTGAGAGATCCTGAAGGACTGATAATTAAAGAAAAAGAAATCTTCACTAATAAAGAAGGATTATTCTCAGAAAATTCCTTTAGAATACCCGCTGATGCTACCGAAGGAGTTTGGATTCTTAGGGCTCAGAGTGGGAATAACTTTAAAGAATTAAAACTTAAAATTATTGGAGATGTCTCTGAAGGACTGATTTTTACCTCTCTTGAAGTTGAACAATATGAGGGGCGGGAAGGATTAAGAATTTCTGGTACAGGAGCAGAAGGAACAACACTTGTTATAGATATTTTTGGTGTTGAAGGAGAAAAAATGGATACGCTTAGCATTCGAATTACAAAAGACGGAGATTTCACTACAGTATGGTTTATTCCTAAAGAGATCAACCCAGGACAATATACTATACAAATCAAAGATAATTTTAATTCAGTAAATGCAACATATGTCCTAGAATAGCTAGTAATGAAAAATTTTTAGAAACGATTTTTATTCTTCATTTTTTGGCTAATTATCATGAATCTTAAAGAAAAAATAAATGAATATCATGATTTCCCAAAAAAAGGTATATTATTTCGAGATTTTAGTCCAATCCTTAAAGATCCGTCAGCGTTATCATATGTTGTTGATGAATTGTCAAAGCATTTTCATCCAAAAAATATTGATCTATTTGCAGGAATTGAGTCAAGAGGGTTTCTTCTCGCAAGTGCTATGGCTGTAAGATACAATAAAGGAATGATCATGATTAGAAAAGCAGGAAAACTCCCTGGTAAAACTGTTAAACAATCTTACTCAATTGAATACGGAAATAATACAATAGAAATTCAAAATAATTCTATAACAAAAGGAGATAGAATTCTCATTTGTGATGATTTGCTAGCTACTGGAGGTACAGCAAAAGCTTCAGGAAAATTAATTGAAAAGATGGGAGGTAAAATTGCTGG
>JAEHKQ010000070.1 GCA_016838795.1 Nitrosopumilales archaeon | reverse complement strand
CAGTGTGGAATTTAAGTTTGCTCTCAAATGTGAAAGTTGTTTTGATTCAATAGAAATTAAAATGAAATCTTGTAAAGAAATTTTAGTTTTTGTTGGGTTTTCTGGATAAAATTTATTGTCCGTGTTTATTGATTCAAAAATTGATTTGGTTTTTTCTTTTGCATCTACTGTAATTTTTGCATTAAATTTTAATGTCATTAGATAAGGGTTTTACTCAGAGCTTGATGTCATAAGCTGTGCCAGCTATTTTAAATCCACATTTTTTACAAGCCCAAATTCCAACTGATTCTCGTCCAAATTTTTTAGAGCCACAGTCTGGACATGATCTTTTGGATTTCATTTGCAATTGGATTTTAGTATATTGTTTTCTAGGTTTGACGCCATACCTTGCTCCCAAGCCCTTGAGAGATTTTTTTTTGGCCATTTATTGACTGGCTCCTTTTATTTCTTTAAGAGTTTCCCTTATCTTTGCACCAACAGTTACAGAGGTTTCTCCACATTTTACTAACTGCTCAAGGGTAAATCCATCTTTTCCACCTTTTTGAAGGGCACAGATATTTCCATCAGAATTTGTAGTGATAGTAATTCTTGCGTCTAAGCATGACCATTCATCTGCATTTGGATCTACAATAATGTGTTCGCCAATTCTACCCATTGTTATTGATACTGGAATTGTGGTAATTGGCGCATCTGATTCTTGACCTTCGACTTTGACTGGCACGTCATCCTGCATTTCCCATTTTGGGATTTTAGTTGACAAAAGTGCAGCAGTTGTTGCATAAGAACATGCATCGAACAGATTTCCAGCATGATCTATTATGCTACTATCAGCAAAAATTCCAAGAACTGTTTTGTCTTTTTCTAAAACAAGTTGAGCCAAATCAACCATGCCACTTTCTCGTATTCCTCTATCAACAACTCTTGCTAATTCTATTACATCCTCGCCTGGAGGACCAGGTTCTGCATCAGGATGGGCAAGTGGTAAAATTTCTGCAGTGCAAATGAAAATTCCTTTATCGCCAAGATCTGGAAATGGTTTATCAGGTTGGACTTTGATTCCAGTTACAACTTCAGTATCACCCAGATGAACTCGTGCAGAACCTTCTGCTTTGGGAATCACTCCTGTTTCTATAGTTAGTTGTCTTGGTTCATCAAAAGACCTACCATCAACTCGTTTTCCTTGTTCTAGTAAATCATGAATTTTTTGGCCTTTGAGTTGATCAATTAATGATACGTTTCCCATTAGTTATTTCCTCCATTTGAAAAGTATTTGTCAGTCAGAGCTTTTTTCTGAATTTCATAAACAAGTTTACAGCCTCCGATTGCCGTTTCGACACATTTTTTGTATTCCTCCGGAGTCAGAACTCCATCCAATTGAATGAGAGTGATTTTTTCCATGTTGGGCATGTAGCCAACGGGCATATCTGCCTGGCCTGCCTGATCCTCTTCATTGTTAATATCCAAAACAATTGTATCTACAACTTTTCCTGCAGCACATGCAGAAACCATATCTCTCATCGGAATTCCTGCGTCTGCAAGGGCAACTGATGCTGCGGCCAAAGCTGCACAACGTGAGCCACCATCGGCTTGCAGAACTTCAATAAAAATATCCACAACAGTTCTTGGAAATTGTTCAAGCATAACAGCTGGTTTTAGTGCTTCTTTAATGACTTTAGAAATTTCAATCTCTCTTCTGGATGGTGCAGGTTTTTTTCTTTCTTCTACAGAAAATGGAGACATGTGGTATCTACAACGAAGAATTCCAGTATCTGTGTTTGCCAAGTGTTTTGGATGAACATCTCTTGGTCCAAAAACACCAACTATAATCTTATTGTCACCAAACTCAATATAGGCAGAACCATCAGCGTTTTTCAAAACTCCGGCTTTGATCATAATTTTTCTTGTTTCATCAATTTTTCTACCATCACAACGAATTCCATTTTCATCTAGTAAAACTAGATCAGTATCTCTCCCACCCAAAATCATTCACCATTTGATTCTAACATTGATTTCACTCTATCTGTAAGATTTGCAATATGCGCTTGTTCTTCTACCATTTGAATTGCTTTTACGGCCTTTAATAATCCATCACTATTTTCGCAAGAAACTACTATCCAGCCATTTTGTCCAATTGTAATAATTGCTCCAGTTGCCATTTCAATAGTCTGAATCATTGTTCCTCGTTTTCCAATTAATCGTGGAACCTTACTAGGGGATATTTTCACTAATTCTCCAGATTCGATCTTTCCTAGTTCTCTGTCAGAAATTGTAAGTAATGGATCTCTAGATCTATCAGAATTTGCAATTCTTGCAACGACCAAGTCTCCCTTCTTTAGTTTAGAGTTAAGTTCGTCACCATGCGCTGAAAAATCCCTTCCAAAAACGTCTGCTGCAGGTAAAAACCCAACATAACTGGAATTTATGTCAAGTTCCCATGAAAGTGAAGAATGAGAGAGAACTATGGCAACTACTAGATCATTAATTTTTGGAATATATTTTCCTGTAAGAGAAATAACTCGAACAGTGTCATCATATATTTCTGAAATCCCAATTGCAGTAGCAATTATTCTTTCGCCATCAAGAATGACATTTTGTTCAGGCCTATAAGGTCCAGATGTTATCACATCGCCGGGGATAACATATTTTCGTTTAGTATTTTCCATTATGATTTTACCTCAACTGTAGCAGTGCCTTTAGTAATAGAACCTAATCTATCAATCACGTTGGGCCTTGCTGCAGCCGGTATTTCAAGTATTGCTTTAAGTGAACCATTTGTTAACCAATCTTCTCTTTTCAAAGTTCCTACAGATTTTAGCACTGAATATGATTTAGCAGCATACTGAGCTGGAATAATAATTTCTAAATCCAAATTTTCTGATTTAAGTGGAATTATTGATCGTAGTTTTTCAACTATGTCTTTTACTTGTTCATCTACATTTTTTTGAGGATCAACCGAAACTCTGGCGTCCTTCATTGCTTGTTCAATTCTAAGTGGGGGGTGTGGTAGGTGGGAGCGGGGATCAACGTAAGTTTTTGCTACAAATTCCACAATTTGTTTTCTTTTTTGTTCAATCATTTTACGTCTCTGATCTGTTGTGAGATTGAGGTCACCTTTTTGTAGAATTTTTTCAGCAATGATTGTGGCGTCATCCGTTTTGAAGGCTTTGAGAAGTTTTTCTGTTGAAGCTCTTGTTCCTTTACTAGAATCAGTGTAAATTTCATCAGAAACTAGAATGGAGGAAAGGTCTTTCTTTTTTCCAAGCTTGTAATCAAGAGCAAGGTCAGGTTTTACTAAAATTTCGAATTTTTCACCCTCGAAAGAAAATTTTACAACGGTAGCATCAACCATGATTAATTGTGTATGATTGATTGATATTTATCTATACACAAAATCTCGTTAGATTTTTATTTGGATTTGAAAGGTTTTTCTTTAAGATTTGCCTTCTCTTGAAATTGTTAGTCATGATAAACAACGAATCTCTGTAAAGCTCAAAGATATTCCTTTACAATATGCAAACGCTTTGAGGAGGATTTGTCTCAATGGGGTACCAGTTTTTGCGATTGACGCTGTTGATATAATTGAGAATTCCTCCGCGTTTGCAGATGAGGCGCTCGCTCATAGGTTGGCACTAATTCCTATCAAAACTGATCTTTCAAGATTTGTTGAGCCTTCAAAATGTGATTGTAAAAGTGAAACAGGATGTTCAAACTGTAGAGTGATGTTGATTTTGGATTCAGGGGATACAGATGTCACTAGAACTATTTTATCTAACGAATTAACATCAGAGGACAAGGATATCTCACCAATTTCTGATAAAATTCCAATTATACAATTAGCCCCAGGTCAACGTATCAAACTAGAAGCATATGCAAGACTTGGTCGTGGAACTGAACATGCAAAGTGGAATTCTTCCAATATTTCTATTTTAACTGAAACCAATAAAGAAAATGAACATGTTCTGACAGTAGAATCAACAGGGGCCCTAATACCTGAACAAATTATTCTAACTGGAGTAGATGAACTTTCAAACCGGCTTTCAGAATTTAAAGATATTTTAGACCAACTGAAAACAGAATAAAAGAGCATACACATTATATTTGGGTTTTAAAAGGCATTATCAAATGACCAATCAAATTGTAATCCAATTAGCAAGAAATCTAAAAAAAGCATCTTCTAAAAATGATGCGCCGATTTGGTCTAAGATTGCTAAACTAGCTCTAAAACCACACTCTGCTAGACGTACGATTAATCTGAAAAGAATTGATCAGTTTACAAAAGAAAATGATGTTGTTGTTGTTCCAGGTAAAGTGTTAGGTACAGGCACAGTCTCTCATAAAATTACGTTATGTTCATTTTCAATTTCAAATTCTGCTGCAAGTAAAATTATTGAATCTGGTGGAAAGATCATAAGCTTTACGGAAATGATAGAGAAGTTTCCTACTGGAAAAGGAGTGATCCTGCTTGGCTAGTAAACAAGAAAATGTTGTTATCAAAAACGACTTGGTTGTTGATGGAACTAATCTAATTGCTGGAAGACTCGCTTCTCATGTTGCAAAATTGTTGATACAAGGAAAACGAGTCTCGATAGTTAACTGTGAAAAAATTATGATTAGTGGTACTCGAAGCAACATAATTAAGGAATACAAAGATTTTTTAGAAATTTCAAGTATTATACATCCTAGACATGGACCTTTCCATCCAAGAAGGCCTGATACTATAATTTCTAGGATGGTTAGAGGGATGCTTCCCAAGGAAAAACCATCAGGAAAAACTGCTCTTAAACGACTTAGGGCTTATATCGGTACTCCAAAGGGACTACGGTCATTTGAAAAAATTCAATTTGAGAAAGCAAAAATCGCCAGAGCACCTTCAAATTATACTGTAATGGCTGACCTAGGGAGGACAATAGGGTGGACTGAATGACTGCTAAAACTGAAATTTATTTTGCTACTAGAAAAACAGCTAGTGCTCATGTTCATATTGCAAAGGGTGTAGGAAAAGTTCGAATAAACAATGTTCCTGTTGAAATGGTTAATCAAGAAACAGCCCGTGAAACAATTTTAGTTCCACTTGAAATTGCAGGGGAATTACGAAATAAAGTAGACATTTCTGTTCGAGTTAAAGGTGGAGGTTTTATGGGACAGGCAAGTGCATCTGCCACTGCTATATCTAGGGCGCTTACTGGATGGACTAAATCAAAAAAAGATCCAAAAGATCATCCGTTTTCCAAACCTATCCGAGAAGACCTTAAGAAAAGAATTACAGAATTTGACAAGTATCTCATTAGTGGAGATGCGCGAAGAAAGGAACCAAAGAAATTTGGTGGTCCTGGAGCTAGAAGAAGAAAACAAAAATCATATCGTTAGAACGTGAAAGCTGTAATCTTAGCTGGTGGCAAAGGCACAAGGGGAAAACCCTACACAGATTTCTTCCCTAAAGCAATGATTCCATTGAATGATAAGCCGCTAATAGATTACATTGTAAACTATCTTTCTTCGTTTAATTTTATCAAAGAAATAATCATTATTTCAGATTTTAAGGGACTGGGTGGCCAAATTAAGAATTATCTTGAAACCTACTCCCATACAAAAAAGATTTCCTTTGTGCAAGACTCTCAATCTGGAACAGCTGGAGATTTATTACACATTCGCAAAAAACTTAATGATTCGTCTGAATTTGTTTTGTGGTTTGTGGATAATCTTTCTGCCATAGATCTCAAAGAAATGTTACACACCTTTAAGAAAAAAAAGAGCTGGGCATGCATTGCGACCAGAACCAAAAGGAAAGAAGATACAGGTTTTGCGTTGGTGAGAGATGGAATAATCACAGAATTCAAAGAAAAGCCAACCATCAAATTAAAAATGTCAGAATGTTTAGGAGTTTACATTCTGGAAACTCGATTACTAAATAAGATAAAACCAAAATCAAATCAAAATGATATTAATCTTTCATTTGATATTCTTCAAGATCTCTCAAAAAAAGGGTTGGTTAGTGCATATGACATTGGAAATACACCATGGGTGGATGTTAAATCACCGGTTATAATAGATCGTAATCAAAGTTTGATAAAAAAAATCATAAAACAGATGGAACGTTAGATTTCTTTTCAAAATCTGTAATTTTGTTTTCATATTCAAGAGTCAACAAAATATCATCTAATCCTTCAAGTAGAACTTTTTTCTTGTGAGGATCAATTTCAAATGAAATTGTTTGAAAGTCTGTTGTAATTGTTTGAGATTCTAAATCAACTTCAATTTCAGAATTTGAATTCATTATTGAATCAACTATTTTAGAATCTAGTTGTATCGGAAGTAATCCATTTTTGAAACAATTACTGTAGAAGATGTCGGAAAAAGAAGGTGCAATTATTACTGAAAAGCCAAAATCTTGCAGAGCCCAGACAGCATGTTCTCTAGATGAGCCGCAACCAAAGTTATCCCTAGTAACAAAAATTTTTGAATTTTGGTATTTACTATCATTTAATACAAAATCTGAGATTGGCTGTTCGTTGGAATCGTATCTCCAATTATAAAACAAGTATTTGCCAAATCCTGATTTTTGAATTAATTTTAGAAATTGCTTAGGAACAATTTGATCCGTGTCCACATTTACTTGATCAAAAGGAGTCACGATGCTTTTGACTTTGGTGAAAGATTTCATTTAGTTCAAATCCATCTCACGTACATCCACAAATCGCCCAGCAATAGCAGCTGCAGCTGCCATAACAGGACTGACAAGATGAGTACGTCCTCCCACCCCTTGTCTTCCCTCAAAGTTTCTGTTAGAAGTGCTTGCACATCTCTCACCAGGAGATAGTATATCTGGATTCATTCCAAGACACATACTACAACCTGATTCTCGCCATTCAAAATTTGCATCTTTGAAGATTTTATCTAATCCAATTTTTTCAGCTTGTTTCTTTACCATTTGTGAACCTGGAACAACCATTGCGCTAACTTTTTCTGAAACTTTTTTTCCTTTAACAACTCTTGATGCATCAATGAGATCTTCCAAACGTGCATTTGTACATGAACCAATGAAGACTCTGTCAATTTGAATTTCTGTTATTGGAATACCAGCTTTGAGGTCCATGTATTGTAAAGCTTTTTCGGCGCTTTTTTGTTGCGCCAAATCACCCTTAGCAAATTCTTTTGGATCTGGGACAGTGTCAGTTACATCAGAAGTCATTCCAGGATTTGTTCCCCAACTAACCTGAGGAACAATATCATCAATTTTCAACGTGAAACTTTTTTCAAATTTGGCATTAGGATCTGTATAAAGATCTTTTTTCCAGACTGAAACCAATTCGTCAAAATTTTCTGGAGTGTATTTCCTTCCTCGTAGATAATCAAATGTTTTTTCATCTGGAGCAATTAGTCCTGCTCTTGCACCTGCTTCTACAGACATATTGCAAATTGTCATTCGTTGTTCCATAGAAAGGTCAGTTATTCCTTCGCCAGTATACTCGATAACAGTCCCAGTTCCACCTGCGGTCCCAATTTTTTTGATAATTGATAAGATGATATCTTTCGCTGTAACAGCAAAAGGATTCTTCCTTTTACCTTCCACTCTAATTTCAAATGGTTTGAGCTTTTCCAACCATAGCGCCTGTGTTACAAAAACATGTTCAACCTCACTAGTTCCTATTCCAAAAGCTAATGCGCCAAATGCTCCTTGTGTAGAAGTGTGACTATCCCCACAAACAATTGTAGTGCCAGGTAGAGTAATTCCTAATTGTGGACCTATAACATGGACTATGCCTTGGTAGGGACTATCAATATCAAACAAGTTAATGCCAAAATCTTGGCAGTTTTTTTCTAATGTTTTAATTTGAATAGAAGATGTTTGATCAATAATTGGTAATGATCTGTCGTTTGTGGGTACATTATGATCCATTGTTGCGATAGTAAGGTCTGGCCGTCTTACTTTCCGTTTGTTCATGCGTAGTCCTTCAAAGGCCTGGGGCGATGTTACTTCGTGGACGAGATGTCTATCTATGTAAAGAAGAGAGGGACCATTTTCTTTTTCTACTACAATATGGGAATCCCATATTTTTTCAAACAGTGTTTTTGACATTGTAATTACTTACCTATGGTTTAAATTTAAAAAGGCCACCGGCCGCAATAATTTTACCAATAATTTCAGAGAAAGGCTTCATTTGATATGTTTGATTCTTTGTTACATTCTTTATTTCGTTTGTTTCAACACTAATGTTTAGTTCATCACCATTTGCAATATTCTTGTATGCCTCTTCATCAATTTCTATTGGTAAAAGGAAGGCTCCATCAACAGAATTTCTATAGAATATCCTTGCAAAGGATAATGCGAGAACTGCCTTTATTCCGGAATGAGATAATGCGATAGGTGCATGCTCTCTAGATGAACCACATCCAAAATTTTTTCCAGAAACAATAAAGTCGCCGTCTTTTACTTTGGCGTGAAATTCTGGATCAATGCCTTCCATCGCATGAGATGCCAATTCGTCATAGTCATGTAGTTTAAGATATGTGCCGGGAAGAATTACGTCAGTGTCTATATTGTCACGTTCGTATTTGATTACATTTCCTTTCAATTCAAGTCCCTCGGATCAGTAATTTTCCCTGTCACAGCTGAAGCTGCAGTAACCAATGGTGAGGCTAGATATGTTTGAGACTCTACATGTCCCATTCTGCCTGGAAAGTTTCTATTTGTAGTACTAATACAAATTTCTCCTTTTGCTAATACACCCATATGTGCACCACAACATGCTCCACACGTAGGTGGGCCAACTGTTGCACCAGCATCAAGAAAAATCTGTATAAATCCTTTTTCTATTGCTTTTTTGTAAATTGAAATTGCTGCAGGTAAAACTTCAGTTCTGATTTTTACCTTCTTTCCTTTGAGAATTTTTGCTACTGCCTCCAAATCTTCGAGTTTTGCTCCTGTACAAGAGCCAATGTATGCTTTGTCAAGTTCTACAGTAGGAGCTTCTCTTACAATTACAATATTCTCTGGGGAGAAGGGTTTTGCAACTATTGGTTCCATCTCAGATGCTTCATATTCAAAAGTTTTTGAATAGTCAGCATCGGAATCGCCTTTAATCTGAGTAAATTCGGTGGCTCCGCGAGATGCCAAGTGGTCTACAATTTTTTGATCAGGTTCTATAATTCCATTCTTAGCACCTGCTTCTGTAGTCATATTAGTAAGTGTAAGACGCTCATCTACTGACATTTCATCAATACCATTTCCAGCAAATTGCATTGTTTTGTATGCACCACCATCTGTTCCAATATCTCCAATAATTTTCAAAATCAGATCCTTTGCCATAACATGTTCTGGAAGTTTTCCGTTAAGTTTGAAAAGTAAAGTTTCAGGGACCTTAAACCAAATCTTACCATTGAGTAAAACATATGCAACATCTGTATGACCTAACCCACATGCAAAGGCGCCAAGTGCTCCAGTAGTATTTGTATGTGAGTCTCCCCCCACATAGACTTCACCGGGTAACACCAAGGCTTCTTCATGAGATAAAGTGTGACATATTCCATATTGTCCTAAACCATACTTGAAGTGTTTTTCAATTCCATATTTTTTTGAAAAATTGCTTAGTTTCACAATATTTTCAGCAGAAACCTTTTCGGCTGAAGGAACAAAATGATCTTCAGCTATCCATACTTTGGAAGAATCCCATAATTTTTCTACGTTTATTCCTTGATTTTTTAATTTTTCAAATACCTTTATGACTCCAGGGCCAGATACATCATGTAGCATAACTTTGTCTACATTAACAAATACTACATCATCTGGAGATAGTCTTTCTCTGCCTGAAGCTCTGGCAAGAATTTTTTCTGTAATATTCATGATCAAAAAACCTTTTTCTGGAGATTAAAACGTTTTCAGAACAATAAAAAAGAAAAGGCGAATTAAGAAAATATGGCACTATCTGTGTTTCCTGTTAAGGCAGAGAGAAAAAACGAAAAATTTGACATTTTTGAGACCCTTGAAGATACATTGAGGAAAAATAAACAACAATTGCAAGATGGAGATGTTTTGGTTATTTCAAGCAAATATGTTTCAAATTCACAAGGAAGACTTGTCAATATTGAAAATGTAAAATCATCAGAACGGGGAAATCTTATCTCGAAAAAATTTCAAATTAAACCAAAAATGGCCGAAGTAATAGTTCGTGAATCCGATGTAATTTTTGGAGGTGTGTCTGGTTTTGTGCTAACATCATCTGATGATATTTTAGCTCCAAATGCTGGTATAGACAAATCTAATGTAAAAAAAGGCAAAATAATTCTTTACCCAGAGGATCCATTTCTAATTGCTGAGCAGATTAAACGAAAAATTTTCCTAAAATATCTAATTCATGTTGGCATAATTATAGTGGACAGTAGATTAATGCCAGCTAGAGTGGGTACAACAGGTGTTGCCATTGCATGTGCTGGAATTGAGCCAGTAATTGATATGAGGGCAGAAAAAGATCTTGAGGGTAACCCATTGAAGGTAACCTTTCAGGCAGTAGCTGATAATTTGGCATCAATAGCAAATCACAAAATGGGTGAGGGTTCTGAAACACAACCGTTTGCAATCATAAGAGATTCCGAAGCAAAGTTAACAGACAGGAAAATTAAACCAATGGAATTAGCTGTATCGTATGATCAATGTGTTTATGTTCGTGGACTAGGAAATTCCTCTCAACGAACTAAAAATTAAAAATCTTTTTCATTTATGATCCTAGATTAATTGCGCTGCTTTAAATAGAAGAATTGAAGGCAAATTTTATGGAATATCTTACAAGATATCCGAAATCAATTTCGTTCCTAGATGGAATAAAGGAATGTATTAAAGTAGATAGTAAAACAGGAGTTGAACAACTTACAGTAGTTGTAAAAAAGAGCTTTGAGGAATTGATGAAGATTTTTACAAAAGAAGGTTTCACCAAGGTAAAATTTGAACACAAACAGCCTTCACAGATAGGAAATGGACTTAGTTTGAAGCTCAAAAAACCGTGGGAACT
>JAEHKQ010000069.1 GCA_016838795.1 Nitrosopumilales archaeon | reverse complement strand
GTTACACTTGATTTATTTCTTTTAAATCCTGAATGTGATAAACTGAGATAGGAAATATAGAAAAACCCAATTGTTTGGATTCCAATGATTGGTGCAAAAATAGGATTGTTTGAGAAAATTGAAATTAAGATTCCTAAAAGACCATAAACTCCAAAGAAAATCTCAAGAAGTGTAGTTTTTGTGAAGGGTAGATTGTATGCCTTGTCTTTCCAATCATCGGTATTTTTTATAATGCCATACTTTGGAGTTCGTAAAAATTCATTGTTCTTTCCAAAAACAGCATCAAACACTGCTATAGAATTGTTGACAGACATTCCTGCTGTGTAAATAAGTAATGACGGAAGTACCTTTGCCTTAGATTGCCAAGATTTGTCATACATTTTATGAATAACCAATAGATATGCGCCAGGTCCAATTGCAAAGTATGCTGCAATTGTTATTGCTGGAATGAAACTAATTATGTATAGATTAACTTCAGAGGCCAATAGAATTGGTAATGTAAGAAATTGAATTAGCATTAATGGATAAACGATGTGTCTAGTAAGTTGAACAAAGGCCTGAACTTTTGCTTCAAACGCAATTTTTCGTTTTATTGCTATATTGCCAAGTAATTTGATTGCGCATTGAATAGAACCTTTGGCCCAACGAAATTGTTGTCTTTTAGCAGCATTCATCTCTACAGGAAGTTCAGCATCAACAACAATATCAGAAAGAAAAAGACATTTCCATCCCTTCATTTGGGCCCTGTAGCTTAGATCCAGATCTTCAACAAGTGTGGCAGTATGCCAACCACCAGCATCTTCTATACACTCTCTTCTCCAGATTCCTGCGGTTCCATTAAAATTCATGAAAAGTCGCGAGTTACTTTTCGCCTTTTGTTCAATTAAGAAGTGAAAGTCTAAACTAAGTGCTTGTACCTGAGTTATCGAAGAATAATTTTCATTTACGTGGCCCCATCTGCATTGAATCAAACCAATATTGGGTTTGACAAAGTGAGATATAGCTCTGTTCAAGAACCATTTGGGAGGAATAAAATCTGCATCAAAGATGGCAACAAACTCAGTATCAGTTGTTTTCATTGCATGGTTAAGAGCGCCTGCTTTGTAGCCTTTTCTGGTGCCTCTTCTTACATGTTCTATTTGGAAACCCTTAGATTTATAGTCATTAACCAAGTTCCTCACTAGTTCAACGGTATCATCGTTAGAGTCATCTAAAACCATAATTCTCATTTTGTCTTTTGGGTATTCCATAGCACAAACTGTGTCAATAAGGCGAGCTGCAACATACTTTTCATTGTAGATTGGTAATTGGATTGTAACCGAAGGTGAATCAAGGAAGATTACATTATTTTTCTCATTACGTCGTGATGAAAGATAAGCAAGATAGTAAAAGTTGCAAGTGTATGCTGTTATTAGAATTGCGGCTACGATAAAAAGATCAAAAACAAATTGAATGAAAGGGTTTACGTACATTACCTACAAAGGCAAATTCACTCTCTGTATTTATATTTGAAAGGAATTGTTATGTGTGAAATAATTATTATTTATTTTCATAAATCTTAATTGCTACCGGTGGACAAACTCCTTCGCAAGCCATACAGAAGATGCAATCTGGTTCTCTTATCTGTAATGGCTTTTTTGTAGAAGCGGGATTACCCGGAAAATCACGAAATTCAAAAACATCCACAGGGCAAGCGTCTATACAAGCACCATCTGCAATACAAATATCAAAGTCCACTGAGACAGTTTCGCCCCAAACTCCCATTATTCCATTATCTGTTCCTTCTCTTCCCCAAGTCTTGAGTGTAACGCCGGTGTCTGCCACAACATGTGGTGCAGACGGTCCCATCTTCGATTTGTATTCTGCATCTATAGGTCCAGGTTTAATTCCACCACCTTTCCATGCTTGTCCAACTTTACCTTCTATAGCTGGTTCTTCTTTTTTTATGATAGGTATTGGTTTTGCATCTGGGACGATTTGTGCTAGTGGAGTTAGTTCCTCTAACTTTACCAATGCATTATCTTCAGAAATTTTTTCAGTTTTAACAAAATGATCAACCATTTTATCAGCTAGTATAGTGTTTCTAAGAATAGTATCAATAACCATTTTTGCGAAATGGTCTGCTTTTCCCCTATAGTCTTTGACCCATTCAGGGTCGCCAAATTTTTCTATTGGGAAAATTTGATAGATAATGTCAACTACTTCTCCAGTTACGATCTCTACAGTTATACTTAGTTCAACTTGCTCGAATCCCTTTGCGTCAGGATCATCCATGTTTTTTTCTATCCATTTGTAGGTAGCATAAATTCTATCTGCAAAAGTATCCATCTCAAATGTATTTTTGAGACCATCATGAACCGATTGAATTTCTAGAGGTTCGTCTAGTGTTATTGGAAGCCTGAAGAGTCCCAATTTGTAACCATGTAATGGATACACGCCTCTTTTTGTAACAGCGGATTCCATTGTGTAGACTCGATCTTTTAGTAAAAGTGACATTTGATTTGAATTGTTTAGATTTATTTAAAAAGCTTAGCTAGTCGTTATCCTCTGGGCAAGTAAGCTCACGTAATTCTGTGTATTTCTTTTCCATGGCTTCAGCGTGGAACAAAACTTTGGCAAGGTCATATTCATTTTTAGGAAAAAACCATCTAATTGGAACCCAATGCCCCATTCCATCCATGTCGTGAATCATTCCTTTTTCAGCTTCTACCTTCAGTTTGTCATCAAGTGATCTTTCCTTTACAGTGAGCCCTCTCTTAGTTTTGTCTTCCATAATTAGATGGGTTTCACTATCTTTAATGAAATAGAAATTACCCTTTTTTAGAATTGGAAGAT
>JAEHKQ010000068.1 GCA_016838795.1 Nitrosopumilales archaeon | reverse complement strand
TTGGATTTGGTTAATTGCTGTCCAACTTTTAGTGCGTGGTTGTATTATTTTCACGAACGAGTAATTTCCTTTAAACTAATTTCTTAACACTTTATATCAAATGTAGGCGGAAGCCAACAAGAAATGGAGGTACCCTGGTCAAGCAAATGAATCAGCGAACCGCACTATTCAAAGCGCATGTTAGCTTCCGTGTTTCAAATAGCTATTTCAGAGATAAAAAGACTCGTTAACAGTTCGTATCAAATGTAATTCAGGTCTAAACGAATTTATCGACAAAGAGTAAAAAGGGAAAGCCCCCCTCCCACGCACAAATTGCGCCCATGACTTGCGTTATGACGTGAGTTGGTTTGTTGGAAATTTTCTAAAAGAATTTAATAAAAAATTAAATTAAAAAAATTTATTGTAAGAACCTGGGAATGCGTTTCACTAGATGTGATATAGAGACTCTACCAGGCCCAATCGCTATTATAGCCAAGCAAGCAGCAAGAAGTATCAGATCAATTTGATAGCCACCCTCTCCTGTTAAATCAGATGCTTTTTTGACATGGAAAATAGCTCCCAACATAATAATAGACAATAACGAAGCAGATATTCTGCTCAAAACTCCAACAAGGAGAAAAGTTCCCGATACTAATTGGGCAAGAGCAATTGGAATTTGCATTTCGGCTGGAATACCAATACTTACTAACCACTCTGCAAAATCAGGATTAAAATATCCAGAAGCATTAACAATGAAAATAACCGCTATTGCTGCTCTTATACCAAAATGAGTAATATCATGTAACTTGCTTTCCTTTATGATAGCTTCCGCCAACATCTCAATTGGTTTTAGGTTTAGTTAAGGATTTACCCTAATTTTTTCCCACTGTAAAGTTAGGGATCTAATTTGTTTAATCAACCCGTTAACGGTTCGTATCAAATGTTAAGCAGTTCATAACTTTTGATCATCTTTATCTAAAAGAAAACCGTCATAACTTAAGACGAGGATGAACTGGATTCGTTGGGCATTGGGTCGCACAGGAAAACATTACATCCTCGCTGAGTAACTTCGCAGTCATAATGTATAAGAACTTTTATTCAAAATTAAATTTGTAACGATCTGTTGATCAGATCGCATTCTTTTCAATATAGTTTAATGAAATTGGCATTGAATCGATCATCATTTCATCATTGACATCAATTAGTTTTTCAAACCAAAGTCGTTTTTTGTCAGCAGTTTGCATAATATGTCAACAGTTCGTATCAAATGTTAATTTTAAGAATTTTCAAGTGTGGTTAAGAGCTTTAAATAATTAGATTGGAATACAAAGTGTCTGAGTGAGGATTACATAGTGTTGCTTAGCCTATGTCATTGTCCGACTTACGTCCCCTCACTTAGATTTCAAACTTCCAATCGGCATAAATTGTTCGCATTATTCTAAGAATTAAGAATTTTCAGGATTGTTTTAATTTCATTCATTAGTTTTCACAGAATGACAGTTTGGACACAGTCCTTGACAGTTGTTTAGGTCATTATTGTCTCTATTTTCATCAATGTGGTCATACTCCCAACGTGGCGGGGGTTTGTGACACATGTTACATTTTCCATCTTGTCTAATCCTTACTTCCTCTTTTTCCATTTCACTCCAACCATGTCGTTTGACTATTTCAGGTTCAGATTTCTTTTGAGACGCTTTGGTTATTCCTGCAAAGATGGCTATTATGAGGATTATACCAATTACGATGTATGCAATCTGTTCATCGCTAAGAATGAGTAAGCCTGTTTGTGAATCAAACATTAACCCTGTTGTAGGATCAATAATCTGATTTGTATCGATATCCCTACAAGCTTCTTTTCCTTGATTATCTAAGCCGATGTAAGCACCATCAGGACATTTTAGTGCATCAGCAGTTAATGGAATTATTAACAAAGCCAAAGCAAGTAAAACTCCCAATGGTTTCATGAATTTTCTATCTCAAACTAAGAATTAAGAATTTTCAGAATTAAACAGTTCGTATTAAATGTAAATTAGACTTTGATAATTCCTTGTTCCACTAACCACTTTATTCCACCCACAAAATCGTCTTCTGAAATTTGTCCATCGGCCCACCACTTTGCATTGTTTTTAATCCAGCCAGGAATGGATTCTGGTATTCCCACAGCTTCGTCTATTGTATAATCAGGATAGTTCTCATCAAACCATTCTTTGTAGCTTGCCTCATTGTTGTATCTATCAATGTAGGACTGCGGATCTTTTTGAGGATCAACAAAGCTTAGTCTTGCTTTCTCAGATGCTTGTTCTGGTAAATCTGGAATATCAATTATCTTCTTTGTCATGAGGAATTGGATTCCACTGACAAATGTCCCGTCATCAATCTGTCCTTTTGACCACCACTCTGCATTATTTTTAATCCATGCTGGGACCTTTTCTTTTGCAGGCTCTGCCAGTCCTACAGCCTCATAGATAGTATAGTCTGGAAAATTCTTGTCAAACCATTCCTTGTATTTCAATTCACTGTTGTATCTATCAACATATGATTGAGGATCTTTTTGTGGATCAACAAAGCTTGGCTTTGGTTTAGGTTTGGGGGTTACTGGTTCAAATGTAGTTGTGGGCTCAGGTTCTGTTGGTTGTTCAGCTTGAGTTGATTGAACTGGTGAAGTTGTTACAGGAGGTGGAGGAGGTGCATCACGTGAGAAATAAAATATAGCTTGCGTTCCTCTATTTGGATCATCAGTAAATGCTGTTGCAGTATAAGTTCCATCGGTTTTGAATTTACTATCTGTCACAGTTTTAGTTTTATAATATCCATCTTTATCAGGAAATGTAGAAATGAGGGTTAGAAAGTTGTTTGAAGGGTTACGAATTATAATTGTGACCACTGACCCAAACTTGTAGCCGTCAACGGTTCCAAAAAATAAAACTTCTTCCCTCATAATGTAAGACGGTTTTTCCACATTTAGGGATTTGATTTTAATTTCACCTAGTACAGAACCATCTGTGGGTTCACCGGTTGGTGTTTCTGTTGTTTCTACAACGGTTGGAGCTTGTATGACTTGCCACGCATCAGAAACCGTTAATATTCCCACATTGTTAGCAGTGTCCCTTGCTTGTATTATGATGTTAGATTTTTCCATCTCCTTTGCAAATGTAATTTCATAGGTAAGCTGAAGCTTTTGATTTACCACAGATGAACTTAAAATTACATCTGAAAAGAATCCGTTTGGATCTAAAATTTCCGTTGGATTGCCTTTCTTGTATATTATGAATGTGTCGCTATTGCTCACACCCCCGAAAACCCCGTGCATGTTGGTGTAAAATTCAACTTGAGCAATATAGGACGGTCCATCATCGTCATATATCAAAAGCTTCACTTGTACGGGCTTGCCAGTTTCTATAACGGTAGTTGGAACAGCGAATGCTAATTGAGGTTGTTTGAATTTAGTGTCACCGATTGATATTGGATATTCATTTTCGGCAAATGTTGTACTATATGATGGTGGTATACCAACTAATCCTCCCGTTTTCTTGAGACCAAAGTCACCACCAAGAACTAAACTTGGTATGTACTGTTGATGGTATGATGTTGTTCCTACCCAACCAATTTACCCAAGCTTGCAAAACCTCGTATTCTAAATCTTCATCCTGTGGGATTTCTAATATCTTTTCTTCTGCAGTGTGATTATATTTTTCCTGACAGAACTTATCAAATGATTCGTATGTAGCTTTGAAATTTTGTTTTGTACTATCTGCCATTCCAGACAGTTTTTCAAGATAGGATTCTTTCGATCTTAGATTTTGTCTGGACAATGGCTAAAATATGCTCAAACTGTCTAATAACTATAACTTTTCATATTAAACTCATTACAAAGCTATAACCCCCATCACTAATTCCACATTTTTCCAATTTGATTTGAGCGCCAATTTCAGGTTTTTTTGATTTTAAAATAAGGTCCCCCATAATTCTAATACCATTTTCAAATTCAGCTAGACAAAAATCCATATCATTTTTTTTTGAATATTCAATAAGTTTGCCCATTAATGAGGCCTTTTTCCAAGTGATTTTCCCAAAACAAGAATTACACAAATTACTTGGAGGCCAAACTACTCTATCACAATCAGTACAGGTACCAATTACAAAATTTCCTTTCTTTAATTCAGATTCAAAATTCATGATTCAAGTAACAAGACGGTAGATGAAGTTGCTGCTGCAGACATATTATGCACTAACCCAATATTGGCATTTTCTATTTGGCGTTTTTCTGCCTTACCTTGAATTTGTTGAACAACTTCTACTGTTTGTGATACTCCAGTAGCACCTAGAGGATGACCAGTTCCAATCAACCCACCACGAGGGTTGATTTTCCTATCAAATGTATCATACATATTTTTTGAAAGTAACAAACCCTCGCCTTTTTTTGCAAAATTGAGATCTTCTAAAATCATTGGCTCACAGACAGAAAACGCATCATGGATTTCAACTACATCAACATCAGCTGAAGTGAGTTTAGACATACCAAAAGCTATTTTTGCAGCCTCTTTAGTTGAGTTCATTTGAGTGAAATTTGGATTTTTTGTAAAACTTGCTGATGTGGTCTTTTGGCCAATGCCTTTTAACCAAACTGGCGTATCAGAAAATTTCTTTGCGAAATTTTCTGATGTTAATAAAACAGCTGAACTACCAGTACAAGGACGAGAACAATCTAAAATTCTTAAATCCTCGGTAAGATTTTTTGAATTTAAAACATCGTCAATAGTATATGTTTTGTTTGAGTATGCATTTGGGTTATCTTTCGCATTTCTATGATTTTTAACAGAAACCATGGCCAAATTTTCTGCAGAAACATTGTATTTTCTTTTGTATGATTTAGTAAAAAGGGTAGCCCAAAAAATTGGATGTCTGTACTCCCCTCTTGATTTATCCCATTCTAAAATTTGCCCAGGAGAATCATATCTGTCACCACCAACTACTAATGCTACATTTCCCAATCCAGAAGCTATGTAGGAATACGCAGATACTATCGCATTTGTTCCAGAACTACATAGATTTTCTACAGTATGTGAAATTTTGGGGGCTATACCTGAGAGTTCAGAAAGAATAGCTGATAGATATTTTGAATTCTCATTTGTAGATACTAAGACAACATCAATATCTTTTTGAGTCAAATTTGGTGTTTGATCAAAAAGTGATTTTGTTGCAGATAGTAATGATGATTCTATTGTGATGTCATCACGTGAAAATTTTGTATTGCCAAAATTCGTAATTGCTACTTGTTTCAATTTATTCCCTCTGAAATTGTTGAAGTAAGCAATTTGAAGGATTCTTTTACATCACCAATTGGATTAAACTGAATAATAGGCATGTCTAAACCAGTTTCTTGAAATTTCTTAAGTTTTTTAATAGATTCCTCAGGAGTTCCACAAATGGCTAATGAATTTAACATAGAATTGGATACCAACTCATAATTTTTTTGGAATCCAGATTTTTTAAACTCATTAAAAATTTCATTTGTTTCATTTTGAAACCCATTTTTTGCCAAAAATTCTCTGTAAATTTTACCGACAGAAACATAAAATGCTATTGTTTGTTTTGCACGAGTTATAGCTTTTTCCGAATCAAGTGATACACATGTAATTAGTTGACAAGCCGTATCAATTTTATTTTTTATTTTTTGAATAGTATCATGTAACTCTGAAATTGGTCTTAAAAAGAAGATGACACCATTAGCAATTTCCAAACTTAATTGAATCATTTTTTCATTAATTGCAGCAAGATAAATTGGGATATTACTTCGTGGTGGTTTTATTAATAAAGAAAAATCTTTTAGTTTGAAAAAATTTCCATTATAATTTACTGGTTTATGAGATAAGATTAACCTGATGATTTCGACATATTCTCTCATTCTGGATACTGGCTTTTCAAATTGATAACCATGAAAATTTTCAACAATTGGTGTACTGCTTGTTCCAAGCCCAAGAATTAATCTTCCATCAGATATAGTATCAATCGTTGCTGCACCCATTGCAATGAGAGATGGACTACGGGAATAGATATTGATAATTGATGAGCCAATTTTGGCTTTTGTTTTTTGAGAGAGCGCGCTCAGCATAGAAAAATTTTCCATTCCCCATGTTTCAGGAATCCAAATTGTGTCAGGATTATATTGCGAAAGATGATCAGCACAATCTAAAACATCATTAACTGTTAGTAATGATCCCAAACTATATGCAATCCGCATAACCTTGTTAGAATAGATGCCTATTCTAGTTTAACTATTGCTCAGGCTGAGCAAATTTTTTGTATTATTTTATAATTTTCTCAACTTCTTTTGAACAATCTTCTATATCTTTATAGGAATCAATTGAGTACCATTTTACATTTTTAAATTTAATAAAATTCAACTTTCCATTACGTGCGTATTTTGGAAAAGTCGTACTTTCAATATTTCCTTTTACAGGTAAATCTTTTAGAATTTTTTTATCAAGATGATATATTCCTGCATTCATCCAAACGTTTGCAATTTCTTTTTTTTCTATGAATTTTTTTACTTTGCCATCTGCTGTTTCTATTATTCCAAATTTAGTTCTTAGCTCAATTGCTGCAATTGTGTTTGTTTTAGCTAGCATTTTTTTTAGATTTATGTTAGTTATTGTATCTCCATTAAACACCAAAAAGGATTTTTCTTTTATTAATGGAGCAATTTTTTTCAAAGCCCCTCCAGTTCCTAATGGAGTTTTTTCAATGGAAAAACGTACCTTCACCCCCAAATCTTTTTTGTTGAGAAAGTTTTCAATTTGATCAGTTTTGTATCCAGTGCAAATTATGATGTCATTGATTCCAAATTTTTTCAAATATCTGATCTGCCATTCTAGTATTGGAGTATTGTTAATTGGAATCAGAGGTTTTGGAATATAGTCTGTTATTGGTTTTAATCTAGTTCCTTGCCCTCCAGCTAGAATTACTGCTTTCATGTAATCTTTGAAAAATAAATCAAATTCAAACTTATCGAATTGTTTGTAATCAAAAATTTAGCTAATGTGATGCCAATTTGATCCCAAATTATAATAAAATTATATAATGCAAAAAATTTTGTCGATTATGGCATTAACAGCTTCATTGATCTTGGCAGGAATTTCTGTGGCATTATTGGTAATCTATGGTGCTGATGTGGCTGCAGGTGGAACTACTGCCGGTGAAGGTTTTTTGCCTTTAGATGCCATGGCTAGAGGAATAGGATTTGGAACTCCACCGATTATTCTCTCATTTGTTGCTTATTTTATCTCAAGAAAAGAGCCATCAAAGCCATTGGGAGGTTTAATCATTGTTGCAGGGATTTTGGTAATTATTGGTGGTGCAGTTTTCATTGTAGGTGCAGGCGAGGCTGAAAACATTGCAAGAATGGCTGGTGAAGGTGGCGGTTTGATTGGAATTGGCGCAGTCCTTACTGCATTAGGTGCCATAAAGATAAAAAAATCCTAAACAAATCATCATCGTGCCAAAATGTAAAAAATGTGATAATGAAGTGCCCAAAGTTTATGATTGCGAACATACTGAATTTGAAGAATATTGCGAAGGCTGTTACACTGAACTTCATTATTATTTAACGGAGCCAGAATCTAATTGAACGAAATCGAATCTTTAATTCAATGGGTACTAAACTTAGTTACTGAGAATCTTTATCCAGGCGTTTTTTTGGCTGCATTAATTGAAACAGTATTTCCTCCAATTCCTAGTGAAGTAGTGTTTCCGTTAGCTGGTTATGCTGTACTGCAAAATGAAATGTCAGTTTTTCATGTACTAGGTGTTGGAATTGTTGGTGGATTAGGTACAACTCTTGGTGCAATTGTGATTTATTTAATTGCGTTAAAGCTAGGACGCCCAGGAGTTATAAAATTTGCAAAATATTTTAGAATTAAAGAAAAACAAATTGAAAAAGCTGAAAAATGGTTTGCAAAATATGGTGATAAGACAGTTTTATTTGGACGACTAGTTCCTGGGTTACGAGAATTAGTATCAATTCCTGCAGGAATTTTAAATATGAAATTTCCAAAGTTTTTACTTTATACTTTTATTGGATCATGTACATGGAGTGTAGCACTAACTGCCGCAGGTTATTATTTTGGCGTATCCACAATTGATTTTTTTTAATTAGATTGGCTCTAGTATAATAGAATCACTAACTCGTTTTACTTTATCTAGCAAACTTACAATATTTTCTTGATCATTTGTACCAATTACGTTGAAATGGCCTAGTTTTCGCTTTGGTTTTGAGATTTCTTTGCCATACATTTTGAGAAAAACATTTTCAGAGGCAATCTGAATTGGCTTGTATTTTCCTTCAAATCCTTTAGGTCCTAAAATGTTGTACATGATTGTTTTGTGAACCAACTCAGTACTTCCTAATTCTAAACCTAAAATTGCTTTCAAGTGCTGTTCAAATTGTGATGTTTTACTTGATTGTAATGTATGATGTCCAGAATTGTGTACTCTTGGTGCAATTTCATTGATTAACACTTTATCATCTTTTGTTACAAACATTTCAATTCCAAAAACCCCTGCGCCTTTTAGAACTTGCATAGTTTTTTCAGCAATCTCTTTTGCTTTATTTACAACATTTTCTGAAACTCTTGCAGGTGCAATTGTAGTTCGGAGAATATTTTCTTCATGAATGTTTTCTACTACAGGATAACTAGTAATTTCTCCTTTTGTGTTTCGAGCTGCAATCACAGACACTTCCATTTTAAAATCAATAAATTTTTCCAAAAATAATGATTTGCCATTAAAACTATCATAAGCAAATTTTACTTCAGATCCTGAATTAATCTTAATGTTCCCTCTACCATCATAAGCATCTCTTCTAACCTTTAATAAAACTGGGAAGCCAAAGTTTGGAATTTTATTCTCTAAATCAGATAATGATTTAATTTCAAAAAAGTCAACAACTGGAATATTATTTTTCGCAAGAAATTTTTTTTGAATCAATTTATCTTGAATTATTTGCAAAGTTTCTGGAGAAGGATTAATCTCCACCCTATCTTCTATAGATTTTAGAACCACACTATTTCCTGATTCAATTTCATAGGTAAGAATATCTGATTGATTTGCTAAATCAATAATTGCATTCTCATCTTTAAAATCAGCGACAATTTGATGAGCGCCCACTTTTGCTGCTGGACAGTTTTCAGTGGGGTCTAACACTATTACTTTTGAAATCTCTTCGGGCATTTTTTTTGCTGCTTCTGTAAGCATCATGCCCAGTTGCCCACCTCCAATAATTCCCAAAACTTTTCCCATGAGTCATGCAACTACGTTGGATTAATTTAATTGTAATAAAATTCGTTATAGATAAAAACAGCTCTTTGTTTTTGAAATATGTGAGTTACAGAAAAAAACCACTAATTGGCATAATCATGGGCTCAAGTTCTGACAGCAGAATTATGCATGGATCTGCAGAAATTTTAGATAAATTCAAGATTAAACATGAAGATCAAATTATTTCTGCACACAGAACGCCATCTCGATTAGAAGAATATGCAAAACATGCAGAAAAAAATGGGTTTAAAGTAATTATTGCTGGTGCAGGGGGGGCAGCTCATTTGCCAGGAATGATTGCATCACATACTATTATTCCAGTTATTGGGGTGCCAATCCTAGTTTACAATGATAAATCTGAACAAAAATCTGAAAAATCAAAATTCTCGGCCTTTGGTGGATTAGATTCTTTGTTATCAATATCTGAAATGCCTACTGGCTCACCCGTAGTTACAGTTGGAGTCAATAAAGCTACAAACGCAGGAATTTATGCAATGAAAATTCTTGCCAACGAATTTGTGGATTTAAAAAAGATACTTAGAAACCATAAATCAGATCAATATGATTCTGTTTTAAAAGAATCAGAATTACTCAAAAAACAGGGATTAAGTAAATTTGTGAAAAAAAAGTTCAAATGAACATTACGTCATTAATTTGAATTGTATTTGTTTATCTTTTAATCGTTGTATTAATTCCTGAGTACTTTTTTCTCCTTCTGTTTCTAAACTCAAAGTAACACCAGCTGATCCAGCATTAATATCCAAACTCAATCTATCGTGAACAACTTCAACAATGTTTGCATTTGCGGCAGTGATTTCATCTATCACTTCTTTTAATGCTCCTGGCTTATCAGGCAAAAGAATGAATATCTTAAGCAATCTTCCCATCGCCACAAGTCCTTTATCGACAATTTGTCCTAATAAATACATGTCAACATTTCCTCCTGCCAATATTGTAACAATTTTTTTCCTTGAGGACGGTTTGTTATTAAGTAAATAAGCTAAACCAACAGCGCCAGCTGGTTCGACGACAATTTTTGCTCTCTCCAATAACAAAAACATTGCTTTGATTATTTGTGAGTCATCAACCAAAACGATATCATCAATTAAGTCTTTGACTATTGAAAATGTTAATGAGCCTGGTTTTTTCACTGATATGCCATCTGCAATAGTTCGTGCACCACCTGTTGTTTGAAGTGAACCTGATTCTAACGAATCTTTCATTGCTGGAAAAGATTTTGATTGTACACCAACTATCTTTATTTTTGGATTTTTTGTTTTTACGGCAATTAAGACACCAGCAGCTAAACCGCCTCCCCCTATTGGCAAATAGATCTCATCAACATCTGGAAGGTCTTCTAAAATTTCTAAACCGATGACCCCCTGTGCAGCTATCACTTGAGGATCATCAAATGCATGAATAATTTTTGCTCCAGTTTTTTCAGAAATTTCTTTTGCTTTGGCCCAAGATTCATCATAAGTATTTCCTTCTAAAATTACATTTACACCGTATCCTTTGGTTGCTGCGACTTTAGCTGGTGATGCATGTTTTGGCATTACAATTGTACATGGTATTTTTTCTAATGATGAAGCAAAAGCTACACCTTGTGCATGATTTCCTGCAGACGCTGCAACAACACCTTTCTTTTTTTCCTCTTCGGTCAATGATTTGATTTTATAATATGCGCCACGAACTTTAAACGAGCCAGTTTTTTGTTGAAACTCCGATTTAAAATAAATTTCAGAATTAATTAATTGACTAAAATATGGTGAGTGAAATAAAGGCGTCTTTCTAATTACATTACCTTGTACCGACTGACATTTTTCAATCTCTTCAACGGATGGATTCATGAGGTCTTTTCGTTTTTCTGCGGTATATTTGACTTGTTCTAATCAATTCACCACCAAATTGAGTTAAACAAACGTGCGTATAATTGAAGAAAAGTCTAAATACTTACATTTAGCCGATCAAAATTAATCGAGGGATTGGCTCTCCCCTAGAGGACCTCGCCTCAGTTTGCTGGTCTCTCGATTTTATATCTACAAACCAATTCCTAGTTATAAGTGCTAATTATTATTTTTTCAAAATATTTGAAAATTGATCCATGCGTTGAATGATATTTTGTTTTATATTTTCAGGAATTTTTTTTGTGTCAAAGAGACCTTCTTTGTTTTTATTTTTAATAAATTCAAGATCAAAGGTACATAAACAGCCTTCTTCTCCAGAAACAAGTTTTGCATCATCAAGTAAAACAGATGTGGTTTGATACAATTCAATCAGCAAATTATCTAATTCATTAAAAAGTTCAGTCTTTTTTTTAATTAATTTTTGAAAATCTATATCTGATTTTTGTTCAATATTCTCATAGAGCTTTTTCTGTAATTTGTCATTGCTGAAAAATATTTCAAATAGTTTCTGATTATCTAGATCAGAATAACCCATTTCTTTTAATTTATCCAAAATAAATTTGTCCCCAAGACTAGCCATTTTAGATTCACCGTTCTTTGTTTTATCAATAATTTCAGCAAGCTCTTTTTGGCATTCAATAACTCGTTGTTCAAGTTTGTAGTATAACAAAACATGAAATTGTTGAGATACATGTCCAGATAAAAGATAGTTTCCCTCCTGAATTTGAAACTTGGTAAAAATTCTTCTTAAACCCTCATTATTTGTAATAGTGATATCCTGAATATCCCAATCATGTAATTTTTTGATAATTTTTTCATAAAAATTTTTGATTAATACAGGATCAAACGTAGATTGTTCTGTAACAGTACTATCCCCCAACATAACTTTGACTGAAACCATTTTTGTCATGGTTTTGATGTTATTCAAAAAATTGTTCTGTATAACAGCATATTTTTTATTCAAAATTTGGGAAAACTCATCAGAGGAGTTAGTGCCTATACGCACAAACTTTGATTAATTTTACCACCATTAAACCTTATATCAATACATTTTTTTAAATAGCAAAAATTAGAATTCTACATAATGGAAACAAAAAAAATCCACTGCACTAATTGTAATGCTGAAATCGTTCAATATCATCATGATGGTTATAAAGGAAAAAGAGGCCATTGCCCTATCTGTAAGACTGAATTTCCACTAGAATAGGCGTTTTTTATGACTGAAAATAATAATGATAATCAAGAAAATCAGAATCATCAAGAAACAACCCAAAAAGATGATTCAACACGCAAATTGGTTGATATGTTAATTCGACCAAGTGATCAACACAAAGTAGTTGACTCAGAAACTCTGATCAAAGAAACACAAAAACGAGTTTGGGGGGCCTTGAAGAAAGGCTATGAGTATGTTGGTTCGATTGATGAATCTGACAAATTTCTCCGCCAACATGTATTTTCTAAGATTGACATGATGGTACTTTATGTCGATCTAGTTGGGTCTACAGTAATGATGTTAGAACTTCCTGAAGAAAAATTAGCTATAATAATCAGCTCATTTGCTCAAGAAATGGCTGCTGTAATTAAACAATTTGACGGTTATGTATTAAAATTTGTTGGGGATGCAGCGATAGGTTATTTTGTAGTAGATGAGAGCCAGTTAATAGTTGCCGATAACGTTGTAAATTGTGCAAAATCCATGATTGCTGTAATAAAAAAAGGAATCAATCCAATCCTAAACCAATATGACTACCCAGACTTAATGGTAAAAATTGGGATTGATTTTGGTAAAAATATAATTGTTCGATATGGTGCAGATGTAGAAAAATCATATGTTGATCTGATTGGACCGCCAATGAATATTGCTGCAAAAATTCAATCTTTTGCAAAGCCTGATCAGATTTTAATTGGAGATGATGTGTATACTCGTTTACACCCATCAATTCAAAAATCCTTTGAAGCTGTCAGTTGGAAGAATGATGAGTGGAATTATCGCTCAAGAGTTACAGGAAAAATCTATCAAGTCTATGAATACAAAAATTAGATTGTAAATCTATCTGGACATTCAACGTGTTCATAATGATGCTCAGAAAATTTTTCATCAACAACATAAATGATAATTTTATGTAAATCTAAATTCTTGATTATTTTTTTACATTTTAAACAGTATTTTCCTTGTTCTCGCATTTTGGTATCAGCGATCTAAAATAACTGTTGTATAAGGATCAGCGATCAGCTGTAATTGAGCTAAAATGACTGTAAATTGACACTCTAGTATATCAAACGAATAAAGACAAGGCAAAAATAACCGAAACACCGTGATTGATTAATGGATGATTTTACAACAAAGCATTTGATGGACCTTTATGGACTAAATCCCAATATAGTTCCATATGCATTTCAATTTCCAAGAATTCCACCGGGATTAACTCCTCTAATGTTCAACTCAACAACTGAATCTGTAAGAAAAAATTTTTCTCGACAAAATGAATCACTTTCTACAAAATTACAAGATTTTCAACAAACATATCAAAAATATGCATCAAGTTTGTTTGATATGACTTTTCCTGGAATTATCCCCCCCGGTCATCCACTATTTTCAAGACAATTTTCTGTTGAAGTAATACGAACTGAACGTGATCAGTTACAAAAAGATAATTTAATGTTAAAGAAGCAAGTTGAAAAGCTTTCAAAAGAAAAACAACATTAAGACTAAAATATTTTAACAACATTTTTTAATAATTTTTTATTGTGAGAAGCCATCTCAAATCTTTGGGAATCCTTATAAATTTTAATTCAGAATATAATCATGGTAAAAACTCCCGAACAAAAATGGAAAGAATCTATAAATAATTATAAAAAAAAATGTCAAAAAATTTTGAAAGTTTCTAATAGTATCAGATATGTAGGAGTAATTAATGAATATGGCAGAACGCTCACTGGAATTATTCGACCGGGGGAAAAACCTTTGTTAAAATCTGATCAGGCAAAAAGCGAATTTTTTATAATTTCGACCCTACAAACCTTTCGTAAAAAATCAAGTTACTCATTAGGTAAACTTGACTATTTATTATTAAAACATCAAAAGGTTTCTGTCCTTGTATTTCAAAAAAATAACATTACATTTTATGTTTCAATAGAATCTAATGAAAAAAATCTTAGTAATATTGTTACTAAAATTAAAAAAATAATTTAAGCAGGAGTAAATCCCTGATATCCACTAGTTTGTTGAGCCTTATCCTTAAATGATGGTTCAAAAAATGAAACTAAATATCCATCAGGATCTAATACAATAGCATTTTTCCCAGGTACTCTTTCAACAACATCTCGGAAAATTTTTACACCTTTTGACTTTAATTCATCCAGTGCAGATTTCAAGTCGCCAACCAGAAAACCAATAGTAATGCCATTATCAATTGAACTGCCTACGAGTTCTGCAGTTAAAGAGGCCGGATGAAGACTAAGTAATGCTCCAGATGTCCCTAAATCAATCCATGTCCGTCTTTGATTTTTAATCGGTAAACCAATAATATCGTGATAAAATTCTAAAGATTTGTCTAAATCTTTTACAGCTAAAATAACATTGCCAACTTTTTTAATATTCACAGAATTTCTAATCCTCTGGGACGTTAAAATCTTTATTATTATACCTCAATCATAGTTTCAGTTCTTTCAACACCATTAATTTTTTGAATTTCTGTAGTGATTTCTTTAATTTCAGATAATTGTTCAACCTGGATTTTTGCAACAGCATCAAACTGTCCACTTACAGGAAATGACTCATAAACTGATTTAACTTTCCTAAGTCTTGCTGCAATTAGTTTTTTTGGAGAAGTAACTAATACTATTGCTCTTACCATCCTAAATCAACCTCAACTTCAATTAATGTTTCAGTATTAACTATCTCTTTAATTTTTTTAAAATCAATAACCATATTATTTATGTCTTGAATTGAACCTTGTAAAAATGCACAGATATCAGCACGGCCAGTGACTATCAAAACTTCTTTAATGGCTCTTCTTTTTTTGTTTAAAATTTTAACAACAATATCTACCTTACCAGGTTTAACAGTAACTAGACATAATGCACGCATAATTATTTATTATTATTAAACTGGATAAAGATTACTTTAATCAGATGCTTCTTGAGAGCGTGCTTCCTCTAAATATGCACGTCTTTCTTCTATTTCTTTTTCTTTATCTATCTCTAAATCGTCATCAACAATTACTATAGCGCCATCATTCAATAGTTCACTTTTAGAATTTTTAGCAGATTTTGATTTAGAACTTGTTTTTGATTTCGTCTTTGACTTTTTTTTAGTAGTTTTTATTTTTTTAATCATGAATGTCGGATGAAAAGAGGATGTCAGATTATTAAACATTGTGTAGATTTGGTTTATTATAATTTTATGTGCCAGAGGCGGGATTTGAACGCGCGACAGCTCGGTCTTCAGCCGAGTGCTCTCCCGGGCTGAGCTACCCTGGCACATCAAAATTTTTTAAGCTGAGGAATTAAAGTGTGTCCTTTTTCGGTTTCCAAATAATGTCTGGAACTTCAGATCTTTTGTTAATTACCCTAGCTAAAACAAAAAAAAGATCAGAAAGCCTGTTAAGATATTTTTTACATGCGTCGTTGATTTCTTCCTCCTCAGCTAATTCTATTAATTGTGTTTCAGCTCTTCTGGTAACAGTCCTCGCAAAATGAAGGAGTGAAGCATTTTTTGTTCCGCCTGGAAGGATAAAATTTGTGATTGGACTCAGTTCTTTTTCAAAATTATCAATTTTACCTTCAAAAAATTCTGCCATTTCTAATGTAACTCTTTCACTCGGCTTATTCAAATCAGGATTAGAAAGATCTGCTCCTAACGAGAATAAATCATTCTGGATTTTTTTTAATAATTGTTCTATATCGCCATCTAGCTTATTTGTAAGAATTATTCCTAAAATGGAGTTAATTTCATCTATATTCCCATATGTCTTTATTCTAATATTAGATTTTGAAACTCTCTTACCGTCGCTTAATCCTGTCGTACCATTATCCCCTGTTTTTGTATAAATTTTCAACAAAATAATGAGGGTTGCTAGGGTATTATTTTGTTCGAATTATTTAATATACACAAATTATACTTGCTTCATAATGAATGACATGCAATCAAATTATTTCTATAATTTTATTTTTGAAAGTAATGTACTAGGTAAAATCATTAGTCCAGGTTGCTATTATTCTAGAGTTTTTGATGACGTCAATAAAAAACTCTGAAATCTTGATTGATAAATTTATTAAAACAACTATAAATTTAAAAAAAATACCTAGGCAAGGCTGGAAAAATAAGCTTGGAATAAATGATCCTGAGTCAGTAGCTGATCATTGTTTTTCGGTGTCTGTTATCGCCATGGTTTTATCAGATTTACAGAATCTTGATACAACAAAAGTATTGAAAATGAGTTTGATGCATGATCTTGCAGAATCAATTACTGGTGATTTAACCACTGACGAAATTTCAAAAAAAGAGAAAGAAAAACTTGAAAATGAAACAATGAAAAAAATCTTTAATAACCTACCAGATATTTTAGCTGAAGAATACCTAAGCATTTGGAATGAATACCAAAAAAGACAAACGGATGAAGCTGTATTTCTTCATGAAGTTGATAAATTAGAAATGGCATTTCAAGCGAATGTTTATGCTAAAGAAGGAATTCAAAAACAAACACTTCAGCCATTTTTTGATACCGCAAGAAACGGAATTAAAAATAAACGTCTTATGAGGATTCTATCTAAACTTTCACAATAATATTAGCTAAATGTGGTGAAACAAAATTTCTGAAAAAAACAAAGATGAGTTAATCCAAACTCAAAATCAAGTAATAGGAATTTTATTTGAAATAATAAAAAGACTTCAGTCAAATAATGATCTAGATGAGGAATATTTTCAGATTATCGAATCAAAAAAATCAGCTACAAAGAAAAAAAGATTAGAGAAAATTCTTATCGAACGTAAAGAAAATACAAAAATTGTGAATCGGTTACTTAAACAATTAGAAATCTGAAATTTAATACATATGATACGATTTTTATAATTATCAGATTCTTGAATATTTATGCAATATTTTCAAGCATTAAAAGTTGGGCAAAAAAGAGTAGCGGAAGCCAGGGAATATCTTAACAAATTAACAGATGGTAAAGCCATGCCGGCATTGGCCTTGAAAAATAGTAAAACAAACGTCTGGGAGCCAGTTGGTGAAGAAAATCTCTACGCAATAGTTGATGAAACTTCTGGATTTGTATT
>JAEHKQ010000067.1 GCA_016838795.1 Nitrosopumilales archaeon | reverse complement strand
TTAGCAGAAGTGCTATACAAAAAAGGTAAAATCTAAACTTATTTTGCAAAAATTTCAATAGAAAACATATAAGTTACAAAAATCTGTACGGATCAGGCGATTCTAGGTGGCAAAGATTGATGATTTAGATCTTACCATCCTATCTGAACTTTCTGCCGATGCCTCTATTTCTGTTCCTAAATTGTCCCAAAAAATCAAGGTAAATCCATCGGTTGTTTATTCAAGGATTAAGAGGTTAGTGACTCGAAAGCTAATTCAACGCTTTACAATTGTTGTAAATGATATTGAGCTTGGATTTCAAGTAAAAGCACTTGTTGGCATTAACATGGATTCCAAAAAACGTGATGGTGTCATTGATGCACTTTTCAAAATAGATGGTGTTCGTGAAATAGCAGAAGTTACAGGAAGATTTGATATTTTAGTTACATTGTATGCTCATTCTTTAGATGAAATGCATAGAATTGTTTCCGAAAATATTGGAAAGATCGATGGTGTTTTGTCCTCTGAGTCTTTTATTGAGATGAAGACCAGGGAGAAAGCAATGCCATATATGTCATCAAAGCAGGATGGATAACATTGCAGAAGGCAAAAACTGAATCTCGGTTTGCAGTATACTATGAGCTAACTAAACCGAAGATTTGGTATCTTTTGGTCTTTACTACATTTGGTGCAGCCATTACTGCTTCAAACATCTATTCTATTCCAATTTCAGGAGCAACATGGGCTTTAATGATTGGCGGAGTAGCAGCTGGTTCTGCAGCTGCAAACACTTTGACCAATTATCATGATAGGGATATTGATGCAGTAATGGAAAGAACCAAAAAAAGACCATTACCGTCAAAGAGAATTTATCCGCCAGAAAAGGGCAGAAACTTTGGTCTTGTTTTGGCAGCAATTAGTCTTATTATGGCGGTTTCCATTTCATTTACAACAACTTTTGAACAAGGGTTTTTGGCATTTGTTTTCATGGCATTTGGTCTTGTAAACAATGTTGTGGTGTATTCTTATATATTAAAGAGACGTAGTAGAACAAATATTATTCTTGGTGGATTGTGTGGGGGAGCTCCTGCAATGATTGGATGGGTTGCAGTAACAACAATGGGGCTTTGGAGTATGGGTCTAGTGATGGCAGGTCTTGTCTTTATCTGGATACCAATGCATATTTGGGCACTAACATTACATTTCAAAGAAGACTACAAAAAAGTAAATGTTCCAATGTTAACTGTAGTTCAATCAGAAAAAACATCAGCAAGAGTGATAGCAGCTTCTACTGTCATGATGGTGGTTTTTAGCATAATTCCATTCTTTATGACTGCTGAAAATGGAGAGCCTATAATGGGAGCCATTTATCTGTGGACTGCAATTGCTTCTGGTGCATTAATGATTGCGCTTTCAGGCTGGGTTGTGGCAAAGCCAACTGAGCGAGCCTCGTGGACCTTATTCAAATTTTCAAGCCCATATTTGACAGTCTTATTTATTGCATTAATGATAGATTCAGCCCTTTAGTAGAATATTTATAAAAAATTAAACATTTCCATTATAATGGTGTAAGTGACTTCACACCATAAGAAATAGGTGAAAAATTGGTAGAATATATGAAAGAACAATTGCAACAGCTTGAAGGACAAAGAGAAAGAGCTAAAGAGACCTTAGGGGATATTGAAAAAACTATATCTGAAATTAAACAAAGTACTGGATTTAAGATTCATGTGATGTTGGAACGAAATCGGTTAAATGGAATACAAAAAATTCAACCAAAACATGACGGCACTCATGTGATTTTCAAAGGAAGTGAATTAAATTCAGAAATGTTGGAAAGATTCAAGAAATTTAAGTTGGAAAGATTATACACTGAAAGTGGAAGTCTTGTTGCAGTTTTTAAATAAATATTAAACTTTAGATACGATAATTTTAACAATAGATCTATGAAATGTCTTTCTATTTGTCAACCATATGCTAATCTTATTGTTTCTGGTAAAAAAACTATTGAGCTTAGAAATTGGAATACCAATTTTCGTGGAGAATTTTTAGTTCATGCTCCAACTACAATTAAACAAACTGATTGTCAACGATTAAAAATTTCAAAAAAACTAGTAACAAGAGCAATTATTGGGAAGGTTGAAATCTATAATGTTAAAAAATATAATTCTAAATCAGAAGTTAAAAACGATTACAAAAAACATCTTGCATCAAAAAACTTTTTTGATCGAAAGTATGGGTTTTTGTTAAAAAATGCTAAGGCATTTCGAATACCAATTACATGTAAAGGAAAATTAGGATTCTTTGATGTAAAACTACCAAAAACCAAAATTAAAACAAAAAATCTTAAAGCTGATATCATAGACGAAGAGTACAGATATCGTTTAGTCGGTCATCATTAAACTCAAAATTTTTTGAATTTGAAAAAAAAACTTATTATGCATATATAAAGGGATTTTAAAATGACCACCACATGACACAGACAAAACCGATCGTAAGTATTGAAAACGTTGTCGCTTCTGCTTCGGTTGATCAAGAAATTGATCTTAATGAAATTACACGAAAATTTCCAGATACTGAATATCACCCAGATCAGTTTCCTGGTCTTGTTTTCCGTCTAAAAACACCAAAAACTGCAACCTTGATTTTTAGGACCGGAAAAATGGTTTGTACAGGTGCGAAATCAGAAGATTTGGCTATAAAAGCAGTAAGAACTGTGGTACAAAAGCTTAGGAAGGGGAAAATAAAGATCAAAAAAGATGCAGTGATTGTAATACAGAACATAGTTGCTTCAATAAACCTGGGTGGCAAGATTCACTTAGAACGTGCTGCAAGAGTATTGCCAAGAAGTATGTATGAACCAGAACAGTTTCCTGGTTTGATATTTAGAGTGCTTGAGCCTAAAACAGTGATTTTAATTTTCGCTTCAGGAAAGCTTGTGTGTACAGGCGCTAAAAAAGAACCAGATGTTTATCGTTCTGTACATAATCTACATTCTCTTCTTGAGGAAAAAGGATTGATGATTTATGACTAATAAACTATATAGACTCTCTTTCTCTCAGAAAATTTCTTAATTCTAGTTTTTCATTTTTTCATTTTTAATTAAATTCTTTTGTAATGATATATTGATGTGGAGTAAATTTCCAATTGATATAATCATTCTTTTAATGATTTAAAGAAATATGAATTAATTATATAAGATAAATATTGACTAATTGTTTTTCACGAATTTTTTGTGAAACTATAATCTTTGGTACTACTTGAGTTGTAATTCTTTTGCCTTGTGCCAACATTCTGATTGTGTTTGTTTTTATTACAACTTTAGGTTTTTCACTAAGTTCCTTCATACGCCATTTTTTACTACATTGAGTACAAACTGTAAAGTAAACAGTATAACCGCCTTCTATCCAATGTTCAAGAACTTTATTGTGTCCAATTAACATACAACCCAGAAAATGAATTATCTTCATGAATTAATTTACAAATTTGCTTTTTTCTTATTTAGTATATCAAAAAGTTTGTAAAATGAGCAAACTTGTTAGACAAAGAAGACTGGTTAAGACTAGTTTTTGAAGTTAAATGAGATTTCTTTCTTCTCAGAACCATGTTCTGCCTTTAGTTTATAAGTTCCACTTTTTTCCCATCCAGGACCGCCAGCTATTGCTAAAGTGGAAAAAGCACCACTATCTTTTAACGCAACATCTTCAGCCCAAATTAATTCTGCTTCCTCATTTTCAATAGACAAACTAATTGAATTACCAAGAGAGGTTTTTGATTTTCCCGAAATTGAAATGATGTCACCTCTATTATAGGATAATTGGTCAGAACTCAAAGTCAAACCAGTTATTGGTGAAGCAACTGGACCTAAATCTTGAATACCACTCAAACCTATGGCTACAGCTACAATTATTGCGACTGCTATGACTCCTCCACCAACCATTATCTTGGTGTTTTTTAAAATTTGTGGTTTTGATTCTATTAATGTGGGAGTTGAAATGTCTTCAATAATCTTTGCCATTTGTTCTTTTGTTGTAGTAATTTCTTCTTGAGTGGTTTCCACAGAAGGCTCTTGTTCGGATTCAAGTTCAGGTTCAGGAACTTTAAAATGTTCATCAATTAGTTTTGCAACATAATTCCTTTCATAGTTAGAGATTACTTCATTATTTTCTGCTGCTCTTTTAATTTGTTCTAGAACACTTTTATCTCCAGCCTCAGCATCCAAGAGTTTTTTTACATCATCAAGGATTGAGTCAGACATATCTTAGTTAGGATACTTGGATTGTTTTTTAAGCTCTACTACTAATTTGCGAAAAATCTCATTTACACTAACATCAACTAGGTTA
>JAEHKQ010000066.1 GCA_016838795.1 Nitrosopumilales archaeon | reverse complement strand
TCCAGGATACGTACATCGTGGTGAAGAAAAGATGGCAGAATATAGGAATTATATTCTAAACATTCCACATCTTGAGAGACCAATAATTCATGATTCTTGTAACATACTTTATCCATATTGTTTAGCTGTAGAAGAAATACTAGGACTTGAAGTTCCAGAACGTGCAAAGTACATGAGAGTAATAGCATCAGAGCTGAACAGATGTGTTTACACTCAGTATTGGCTTGGAATCTATGGAATCTTTCTGGGCCATTCTACCATGTTCATGTGGCCAATGGGTGACCGAGAACTTTTCATTGATCTTTTAGAAAAGATGACAGGTGCAAGAGTTACACACTCTTACTTTGTTCCAGGTGGAGTACGCAATGATATTCCAGCTAACTTTGAAGATGTTTGTCTAAGACAAGTCAACTATTTTGAAAAACGAATCAAAGAATATGCTGACATCTTTTATGATAATCCAATTCTAATACATAGAACTGAAAAAACAGGCATATTATCCAGGGAAGACGCAATACGACTAGGTACTACTGGCTCTGTACTTCGTGCAAGTGGTGTTGATTTCGACGTCCGAAAGAAAGAACCATACGACGTATACGAAGAGCTAGACGTTCACTCAAATGTTCTAAAAGAAGGTGACTCTTTGGCACGTTCTAAGATTCCCTGGCTTGACATGTTAGAAAGTTGTAACATCATTAGACAAGCATTAGAAAAAATGCCAAAGTCTGGTTCAATTAGACAAAAGCTGAAACCAAATCCTAGAGGTGGGGATGTGTCAGTTTACAAAAGAGTTGAATCAGGACGAGGTTCACTTGGTTGTTATATTGTATCTAAGAATAAGCCAGAACCATATCGACTAAAACTTAGTGTTCCTTCATTTAGAAACTTGATTGCATTGCCATATCTCCTCAAGGGTGAAAAACTTGGTAACATGCCAGCAGTTTACTGGAGTCTTAACTATTGGCCAGTGGAGGCAGATAGATAGATGTCGGTAATTGCACCAAAATTTAAGCTCAGTGAATTTCTAAAGTCAATTA
>JAEHKQ010000065.1 GCA_016838795.1 Nitrosopumilales archaeon | reverse complement strand
TTGGTATTATTTTAATTTCATCCACTCTTAAACTAGGACAAATTGATGGTAATGAAGCCCATTGCAAAACATTTCTAGAATCATTTCCTATGGCAGAAATTTTTTCCAAAAGAGTTTTGAGATTATGGACTATTCTAACAGGCTTGCCAGGATTCTTGATTTTTCCATCTTCAATAATTCTGATGCCGCTTCTAGCTGTACAAGAAAAATCTCCCTTGATAGGGTTTACAGCATAGGTATACCATAATCTGCCTACCACGATCCCTTTCTTGGTATCCTTAATCATTTCTTCCGGAGTAGAATCCCCATTTTTGATCCTAAGATTATGTGGTGATGGTACAGGAATAGGTTTCGCATCACGACCCATAGGAGAACCCTGTCTTGATGCATTACCCGAGGATTCATTCCCTTCTTTGAACGCATTATACAAATCTGAATAAACATTTTTGAAAACACCATCTTCAATCAAAGGTCTAATTTTTGTTGGAGTACCTTCATCGTCAAAGCTTTTAGTCCCAATTCCTTCTGGTGCATGAGGATCATCTACCAAATCAAAATTCTTGGCTGAAATAACTTGGCCAATTTTTTCAGAAAAGCAGCTTCGTTTTTCAGTATATGTTTTGATATTAAAATTCGCTGAAAGAACAAAAGATAAAATCTCTCCGACTGAATATGGTTCAAAAATTACTGAGCAAGTTTCAAACTCACAATGCTGTGGATTAATGGATTTGACACACATTTCCACAGAATCTTTTCCAATTTGGGTCGGTGTAAAATTTTGTAATGTTCTACAACTAGCATGTCCAATACCACTCACTGGAAGAGTTCCAACATTGGAATCAGCATTTATGATTCCTGCAATGTAAGTTGCTTCATCATTACATCTTAAACCATTGGTGTTTGCTATTGTAAAATCTTCTGCAACAATATTTAATGAACCTGAAATCGAATCAATTTTTGGATTGAGAGCAGAATCAATCATAGTTTGAGCTATATCTGATGCCTCAATACCTGTGATTTCTGAAAGTTTCTTATCAAAAACTCCCTCAAGTGGTATTTTTTGCTTCGAGTTCTGTGCCAAAGATTTCCAAAACGGCTTTGGTTTAGTAATATTGGATAATTCTAAAGCTTGATCAATAGTCTTTTTGTAATTTTCAACAATAGATGTTTGCGCAGAAGAAATTTTTTTCCCATGAATAATTCTTATTCCAATTAATTGTTCTGCATTTTCTTTTGTTTCAGCTATTTGTGAATCTGTGATTCTTACAGTAATGGTTTTTCTTTTTACATTCACTGCTTCGCATTCATCAATTCCTTTAGCTTTTGCATAATCAATAGCCTTTTCACAGGCTGACAATTAATTTCGCCTAGGATTTTGATAATTAAATTTGTTGATTTTAATTAGATCAAAATAGGATCCAAAAATGGATTCATCATCTAACTCATCTAATGGTTCACTTGTTTCAGACTCATCTTCGAATTTTTTCAGAATTTTGTAATTTGTATTTCGTTCTGCAGGAACTCTTCCAACTTCTCTAACTAGTCTTCTAATTGTTTTTGGTTTTATTAGTTGACCATTTTGAGCTCCTGCTGATGTTGATATGCTTTCGTTAATCAGCGTTCCACCAAAGTCATTTGCACCCCACATTAACAGTAACTGGGACATTTTTTGGCCTTCTTTTACCCAGGACATTTGAATATTATCAATAGAATTGTTAAGAATTATTCTTGCTATAGCATGCGTTAATAGAACATCTCTGGAATTACTACCATTTCTAATTCCTTGATGAAGTTTATTTTTGTACATTGGAGCTTCACTAGCAATAAAGTTAAGTGGCACAAATTCTGTGAACCCTCCAGTTTGTTTTTGAATTTCACGCAATTTGCAAATATGCATGACTCTGTCTTCTGGCGTCTCTATATGACCATACATCATTGTTGAAGTAGTGTTAATTCCTAGTTTATGAGCTGTTGAAATCACCTCTATCCAATCACTAACGCTAATTCTTCCAGGAGAAATCTTGTCTCTCATTTTTTGATTCAAAATCTCTGCAGCAGTTCCCGGAAGTGTATTGACACCTGCTTCCTTTAGTCTGATTAAATATTCTCTAATTGGTATTCCTAATAATGAGGAAGCATACAGAACTTCCTCAGGAGAAAATCCATGTATGTGGATGTCTGGAATTTCTGCCTTAATGGCTCTACAAACATCTTCGTATAGATGTCCATCCATATCTGGTGGTAAGCCTGCTTGAATACAGACTTCAGTTGCTCCAAAACTGTATGCTTCTTTTGCCCTCCTGACGATTTCTTCTATTGGTAAAAAATATCCTTCTTCTTCTCTAAAATCCCTACTAAATGCACAAAACCCACATTGCTTGATACAGACGTTTGTAAAATTGATATTTCGATTTACAACATAAGTTACCACATCCCCTGCTCTTCTTTTTCTAAGCTCATCTGCCACCATCCCAACTAAATGAAAATCTACGCCTTCAGCATAGTATAACCTAGATGCCTCCTTTTCAGAAATTTCTTTTTCTGCCAAAGCACGATCTAAAGTACTTGCAATTAAAGGATCGGCATTTTTCAACAAATCGTCTAATCTTTTAATTTGTAGTGTCATCGCCAA
>JAEHKQ010000064.1 GCA_016838795.1 Nitrosopumilales archaeon | reverse complement strand
TGTGCATGAACAAATTGCACAAAGTACTACGGTAGATGAAATCTCAAAAACATACCTTCGTAACCTTGGAGAGCAATTTGGCAGTTCTGTAAAACTAACAGAGGATTTTGCAGTGGAATGGGTTTGCATTCCTCACTTTTACCATACTCCATTCTATTGTTATGCCTATTCATTTGGAAATTTGTTGTCATTATCACTTTTCCAAAGGTACAAAAAAGAAGGAAGGGATTTTGTTCCCTCATATATTGAGATTTTAGCTGCAGGTGGCTCAAAAAAACCTGAAACACTTTTGGCAGAATTTGGAATGGATATAACATCAACAAAATTCTGGCAGGATGGATTTGACTATATCAATGATCAAGTCAAAGCACTATCTGCACTAAATTAGAATCAAAATTTTTTATTTTTTAATAAAGTGGGGCTGGCAGTCATACGCACAGACTGCCAGTCATTTGTTCCCCGATCGGTTTGAATCGATGTCATTATGACGCAGAATAAATCGGATTTAAACCTTTGATTTTTGTTGTGTATGAAAATCACTATTCTATACAAAGAATCACAATAGTATTGAAAATGTTTTATCTTTTGTTACCATATCTACTTGTTGAAATATAGAAGATGTTGTAATCAAGTTCCAAAATACAAAATAACTTATGATTGTAGTCCAGAAAAAAATCAAACAATATTTGTTTGTAAGAAACATTTTGCAGAAGAGCCATTCCACAGATTTATTATTAAAATTGAAGAATTATAATAGTAACCTTAATAGTTTCATACAAAAAGCACCACCTAGTGTATAAAATTATAATTCTGATTGTAATAATTGGATTTTCTTTCTTTGGTTTGATTGATGTTCATGCTCAGGAAGTAAAACTTGCAACCTTTCAGGAAACTGCTCAAGTTTTTTTTGATCAACTAATATCACAAAACGTAACTGCGTCTATCACGCTTCAAAGTACTAGTAATCAGGAAATTAGAATTCCGTCTGAATTAGAACAGAAAATTCGTGAAAATGGCAGAATCATAGCAGTGATTTTGACTAATGAGGAACAATGTGTTCTTGGAGTTCAGGATGACGCGTGTATTTTAATAAATATTTCTAGAGATGAATCAGAAAAAGGAATTTTTGCAATTCAGGATGCAGCAAAGGAAATTGGAAATTCAATAATTGATGATGTTAATAGAGCTCTTGATACTAATGCAAAATTTCATTCTGTTTATATCCATACTGCAGGGGAAACAAATCTAGAATTAGAAACTTCAGGAGTTGTATCAGGTAAAGGAACAGTTTCAGTGACATACACAATGCCAAAGGAGGATACTAATTCAATGTATGAAAAAATTTCAGCAATATTGATACCTTCTGCAATTAGGGAATCAGGGGGCTTTTATGATATAGCAAAAAAATTATCCTCTGAAGATAATGCTGCTATGACTTTTTCAATCCTGCCGAAAGAAAACTCCTCACTTTATCAGATAAAACTTTCAGTTGATTATCCTGGCTTATCAAATTATGATTTAATCAATCCATTAGAATTTTTGAAAACCAATGAATTAAAGAGATCAAGCTATTTTTCTAACGATTTTTACCCTCTTAATTCTATTTTGATAGTAGTAATTCTGTCATCTGAAGTAACTAGTGTTAATGAGGTAAATGCAAACATAGTTCCAAGTCAAGTAGTTGATGGAGAAAAAATTCCAACAGATCTTTCAATAGACGGATGGATTTTTGATCCTGAATCAGGAAATAAAATAGTTGGAAAATATCTCTTTGGTGAAAAATTTTCGGTTAGTAAAAATGATTTGCTTTTTACATTAGGATCTGCTCAACTTAACGTTGTTGCGCCAACGGGAATTGGAGATTTTGATAGCTCTCTTTTAATTGTGATAATAATTGTTATTTTGTCTGGTGGAGCAGCTGTCTTCTATATGAAAGGATACAAGAAGGGTTAAACTAACAAAACCGCGGCAGCAAACACAGTAGTCCATTTTCCATTTTTGTTTCCAATTGCAGTTTGAGTACTGTTTGATGTTTTGTAAATTTCTCCCGAAATAATCCACTGTTGCCTTTTTTCAT
>JAEHKQ010000063.1 GCA_016838795.1 Nitrosopumilales archaeon | reverse complement strand
CCAGAGCCGCAATGTAATTTAGAAGGGCCGTAAGTTGTAACTTCGCCAGATGTACCTTCGTGTACATCCTTCAACATTGTATCTCCTTCACTTACAGTCTTTGTTGCCCATATCTGTTTGATTTCTTTAGCTCGTTTTACAATGTCATCTTTTTTTGCAGCTCTAACGTCATCGATTGCATCCAATTTGAATTTGCAGTCAAAGGGACCAACTTTGTCGATGCTTTCAATGGCCGCTGCGATTAAAGCACAAGTATCAATGTCGGTGCTCATAGGGAGTAATGTTTCACCAGAGGTGGTATTCGCAGTTGATCTAGAATTAACTTCTATACGCCCAATTTTTGAAACACGTTGAAGTTCATTGAGATTCATCTCTGGACCCAGCAATCCTTCCGTCTGACCAAAGATGGCGCCGATTATGTCTGCTCTCTCAACGAGTCCATCAACATTGTAGGAAAGCTTAACGTGATACTTGACAATTCCTGATTGAGGCAATATTTTATCATCTCCTTAAATAACAATAATTTTCATCTCAGTTTTGGGTATATGTGCGTATCTCTACATTCTACCCGTAAATTGGTAAAAATTCTAAAAATGGAAAAAATGGTTTAACCTTACTCAGTACTGAATGAAGAACCACAAGAACATGACTTTGTGACGTTTGGATTATTGATTTTGAATCCAGAGCCCATCAGACTTTCAATGTAGTCAACGTTAGCGCCTTTGAGGTGATCTTGACTGTAACTGTCAATTAGTAATTTAACTCCCTGTTCTTCAATTACAATATCATCTTCTTCTGCTTCTTTTTCAAAACCCATTCCATATGAAAGGCCAGAGCATCCACCACCTTGAACATAAACTCTAAGGTATTCTGCTTTGCTATCTTCTTCTTTCATGAACTCTTTGATCTTCTCTGCAGCTTTAGGAGTGACCGTTACAATTTTTGATGTTTGTTCAGTTGCCATTATAATTTAAATCCCGATATTGATTATAAAACCTTTTCATATCAAACACTATGAGTAATTCAATAAAATAAGAAGAAAAATTAGGGTTAGCTTATTTTTTTGATTTGTTTAAGAATGCTTTCATTCTTTCTTCTCTATCTGGATGAGTGAAGCAGTTTCTCCAAGCTAACAGTTCAATTGCCAAGCCAGTGTCGAGATCAGCATTTCGGCCCTTGTTGATTGCTATCTTTGACATCTGTACTCCCATTGCAGAGTTTTTTGCTATTGCTTGCGCCAACTTCAGGGCCTCTTCTTGCAAAGATGCAAGTGGGTAGACGTGATTTACTAATCCGATTTCCTTTGCTTCTTCAGCTTTGATCATCCTTCCAGTGTAAACAAGTTCCTTTGCTTTTGCTATTCCAACAATTCTCATTAATCGCTGAGTTCCACCCCATCCTGGAGGAATTCCGATGGTTACTTCTGGTTGACCCAACTTTGCTGTGTCGGCTGCAAGTCTAATGTCACAAGACATAGCAAGCTCACAGCCACCACCTAATGCAAATCCGTTTACTGCTGCAATGGTTGGTTGCTTTACAAGTTCTACTGTTGAAGTTACAAGCTGACCAAGCTTTGCATATTCAACAGACTCGTCAGGAGAAATTTTCGACATGTACTCAATGTCTGCACCTGCAGAAAATGCCTTCTCACCTTCTCCGGTGAGAATGATTACTTTGATACTGTCATCCTTACCAAGAGTTTCAAAAGTTTTGATTAATTCTTTAGCTACATCCATGTTCATTGCGTTCAGTTTGTCTGGCCGGTTGATTTTGACTGTGCATATACCGTCTGATTTTGATGTTGTTACTAGAGACATTACAAGATCCGAATTTATACGGGACTTAAATGTTATCTATTTTTTACTAATTTTTCCCCATTGAGCTAAAGCAGATGCTGCTGCACACCAATCTCTTAGGTCATCATAAACTGGAACGCCTTTTTCTTCAATGAGTTTTGAAATCTTTTGAGTGTATGGACCGCCATTAGCACCAACTAAAATAGGTTTTGATTTCTTTTTGGAAAATGCTGCCAGATAATCAATTATTATTTCTTCGAGCGGATCATCTGCGAAAACAAACCAAGGCATGAGAATGTCAACACCTGGATCATCCATGTGAGCTTGAATTGTAAATCTATAGTCATCTGCAGTTGCACCGCCTGTTACATCAGCAGGGTTTCCATTACCAATTACATATGTTGGTGGGAAATGCTTTATCATTTTGTTTTTTGTCTTCTCAGAAACTTTAGCAAGTGAAAGGCCTAATCTTTCAAAGTGATCAATGGCTCCAATCATAGGTCCTGCGCCGTTACTACACAGTCCAGCTCTGTTTCCTTTAGCTGCGGGTTGCCATGCAAGTGCTTTTGTTACTGCAACTAATTCTTGGTAACTATCAACTGAGATAATTTCTGCTTGTTTGAATGCACCCATAATAATGGCATTAGCCCCACCAAGTGAACCAGTGTGAGATGCTGCTTGTTTTGCACCAAGTGCAGATCTACCACTCTTCCAAATTACAACAGGTTTTTTCTTTTCTTTCATTACTTTTTTAGCAGTATTGATAAATTTACGTCCATCACCAAATCCTTCAACATACAATGCAATAACTTTAGTTTGAGGATCATTTGCAAGATACCATATCATATCTGCTTCATCAACATCAGAACGGTTTCCGTAACTGACCATCTTAGATAACCCAAATGAATCTGCACTTTCCAAAAAGCTGATTCCCATTGTTCCACTTTGTGACAAAAATGCAACAACTCCTAGTTTTGCTCTAACCATTCTTTCTTGTCCTTGGAATGCACAGTCTAGACGGTTTGCTGCATTGAACATTCCAATACAGTTTGGGCCAATAATTCTAATTTTGTGTTTAGCAGAAAGTCTCTTTACTTCAGCTTCATATTTCGCACGTTCTCCACCAAGCTCTTTTCCACCACCTGAAACAATAACAACACTGTGAACGCCTTTCTTGGCACAGTCCTCTAAGACAGGTGCAGTTATAGAAAGATCAACTGAAATAACAACAAGATCAACATTTCCAGGAACTGCTGAAACTGTTGGATAACATTTTAGTCCAAAGATTTTGCCTGGTTTTGGATTAATTGGGTAGACTTTGCCTTTGAAATTATAATTTACAAGACTATCAAGAATTGAGTTTCCTATTTTACCAGGAGTTGAAGATGCCCCAACTAGTGCAACTGTTTTTGGGGTGAAAAATTTCTCCATATGTTCTATGTTGGGTTTTGCTTTAGAAATGGAATTTTTCTTTACTTTATTATTAAGAATGATTTTTGCATCCACTACAAAGTAGGATTTTGGATAAACAATTACTGGGTTAAAGTCAATGCTATTGAAGTGGTCAGCGTTTTCTACTCCTAGCTTTCCAATTTGAACCAACATTTTTGAAACCATATTAAGATCAATTGGTTCGCTTCCTCTGAATCCTTTGAGGAGTTTCGATCCTTTGAGTTCATTTATCATTGATTTTGCATCTGAAGTTGTAATTGGTAGCATTCTAAATGCAACATCTTTCATCACTTCAGTCATGATGCCACCTAGTCCAACCATTATTACAGGACCAAATTGAGAATCATTTTGAAGACCAACAATTAGTTCAACACCTTTTGGAACCATCTTTTCAAGTAAAATTCCTTTAACGTTGACTCCTTTCTTTTTTGACAACCTACCATACATGTCTTTGAAAGTCTTTTTGACATCACCGATATTGTCAATTCCAACTTTAACACCACCAACATCTGTTTTGTGAAGAATTTGTGGTGAAACAACTTTCATTACTAGAGGAAAGCCAAGTCTTTTGGCTGCCTTTACAGCTTCAGCTTCTGATGTAACTAGTGCAAAACCAGGAACTGAAATTCCATATTTTTTTAGAATTGATTTTGATAACTCTTCTGTGATAATCTTATGATCAGTCTTTATGGTTTCAGCAAAGATTTGTTTCACAGAAGCCATAATTAGATCGTTGAAATCTTAATTCAATATATTAAACTTTGGTCACAATTGAAATGTTGATTTGAAATTTTTGTAAAAAGTGTTTAATATGTCAAATTGAAATGTAAATTGTGCGAGTTACTGAACAAGAAGTTCAGGATGTAAGGAATTTTATTTTGTTGCTAAACTCTCAAGTTGATAGTGTGGTAATAGTTGAAGGTAAACGAGACTCCACAGCCTTGAAAAAGCTTGGATTTTCAGGAAAAGTTTTGGAATTGCACAAATTTGGTGGCATGATAAAGTTTGTTGATTCCGTAGCAAAATATCAAAGATTGATTATCTTACTTGATGGGGACAGAAAAGGGAGATACCTTACAGGAAAGATCGTCGAGCAACTACAACACAGAACAAAAGTCGATCTGTCATTTAAGAGAAAACTAGTTTCCATAACTAAAGGGAAGATTAGATTTATTGAACAGCTTGTTTACTACGAATCTTTTTTCAGTTAGAGATTAAGGCCAGATTCCTTTTAGATTGAATGCTTCAACCACTCTACTTACGGCTAGAACCATTGCCGCTTTTCTCATATCGATTTTGTGTTTCTTTGAAAGATCAAAAGTGTCCCTGAAGCCTTTGGTGATATTCTTTTCCATTTTTTTTGCAACCTCATCAAATGTCCAATAATATCCCATGTTGTTTTGGACCCATTCTAGGTATGAGATGCACACACCGCCGGAGTTAGCCAAAATATCAGGCACGACAATAATCTTCTTCTTGTAGATAATTGGATCTGCTTCAGGAAGTGTTGGTCCATTTGCGGCTTCCCCAATAATTTTACATTTGAGATTCTTTGCAATTTTTGCAGTAATCTGGTTCTCTAAAGCTGCTGGAACCAATACATCACATTTTGTAGTGAGTAATTGTTCAGTTGATATTTTCTTGCTTCCTGGGAATCCTAATACTGTGCCTTTTTTATTTTTGTGAGCCATTAATTTTTCAGTTTTAAATCCATTTGGAACAATGATAGAGCCCTTTGAATCGCTAGCCGCAATTACTTTGGCACCCATTTTTTCAAGATAAATTCCTGAAAAGGTTGACGCATTTCCAAATCCTTGTAAAACTACCTTTGCTCCTTTTAGTTTCAATTTTATTATTTTAGCTGCTTCTCTTATACAATATGCATTTCCTAAACCTGTTGCAACATTTCTGGCAAGTGAACCTCCCATTGGTATTGGTTTTCCAGTTATAACTCCAGGTACGGATTTGTTTCCGTGTAATTTACTAAAGGTATCCATGATTTGCGTCATTTCTTTTCCAGTAGTGTAAACATCAGGAGCAGGAATGTCTTTTTCTGGACCAATAATTTCTGAAATCATAAAAGCAAATCTTCGCGTTATGCGTTCAAGTTCAGCATTGCTGATTTTTTCTGTTTTTGGATTTACAAAAACTCCACCCTTGGCACCACCAAGTGGAATATCAACAACTGCACACTTCCACGTCATCCAAGAAGATAGTGCCATTACTTCTCGTTCCATGTACTTTACTCCACCTTCAGGATTAAAGTAACGAATTCCACCCTTGTAGGGCCCTCTATCGTTATTGTGTTGACTCCTAAATCCTGTAAAAATTCTAATCTTACCGTTATCCATCTTAACTGGAATTTTTACTCTAAGTACTTTGTTTGGCATTACAAGATATTCTCGCAATCCCTTGTCTTTGATTTTTAAAATGTCACATGCATCATAGACTTGTTTCGTGGCATTGTCAAAAGGATCAGCCTGTACCAAGATACCGAGATCAAGATGGGAGATTATATTTAAGTTTGGTTCCAATTTTCAAAATTTTTTTAAACCAATCAAATCCAAAATTTGGAATTGAATTTTAAATTCCGAAAAATAAAGAAGAAATGGATTTACAGGTATACTTTCTTGGAATTCATTTTTCTGTCCAGCTTGTCGATTGCCTCATTTAGTGCTCCAATGTTATATTCTAAAAAATTTGAAATGTGAAAAACAGCGCCGTATTTTTCTCCAATCTTTGAAACTAGATTATTTTTTTCTAAAATTTTCATGTGATGTTGGACTGCCTTGTAATCTAGACCTAACTCTAGACCGAGCTGATGTGTGTTGTACGGTTTTTCCAACAGAAGCATTACTATTCGAAGTCTGGTAAAACCGCCTCTGGCACTGGTAAACAGAAACAGCAAGAGTTTCCTTGTCTGTCGATCTGGTTTGTGATTTACAGATTCTGGCTTGGACTTTAGTTTTTCCTTGAATTCTAGTAACTGAACTGTGCTCATTTTTTATTTTCAATCATCAGAGTGCGTGATTGCTTAAAACGCTATTCCCAGATCTAGTCCATATTCACTGTGGATTCAAGGCTCGATTGTGATAATTACCCTTAAATTAACATCAAAGCAAATCGATTTGAAATGATGTCTTCAAGGGGTTACGACATGACTCCTACAATGTATTCTCCTGACGGAAGAATTTACCAGGTAGAGTATGCTATTGAAACAGTAAAGCGTGGCACTCTGGCTCTTGGTCTAAAAAGCAAGGATGGAATTATTTTGGCAGTTGAAGAAAAACTACGATCTTTGCAAACAGCGCACATTACTCAAAAAATTTTTCAGGTTGACCGGCACATAGGAATTGCTGCTGCAGGTTACATTCCAGATGCAAGAGTTCAAGTTGACAACGCCAGATTTTTCTCTCAAGGTAACAGATTGACTTACGATGAGCCGGTGGGGGTAGAAACTGTTGCAAGGCATCTAGCTGATCAATGTCACCAATTTACACAATATTCAGGTGTTAGACCTTTCGGTGTTTCATTAATTGTTGCTGGTATAGACCAATTGGGGGAATCTGTTTACATCACTGATCCAAGTGGAACATTTATTCCATATGCGGCAATCGCAATAGGTTCAGGCTCTGATGACGTCAATGCCTTTTTAGAAAAAACTTACAATGAAGACATGAACTTAGAAGACATAGCTGCACTAGCTGTTGCTGCAATTAACCTAAAGGAAGATGTGAAAGATGTTGCAAAAAACATCAGGATAGCAAAAATTTCACGTGAGAAAAAGGTTTTAGAAAAAATTTCAGATGAAGAAGTAGAAAAATATTCTCAAATCGCTAATCAGAAATTCAAACAAAGCTGATTCCAGCCTTTGTTTTCTAATGTTTGAAGAAATACAAATTAAACATCATCAGACAAAGTGGATCATATGGGATTAGATAGCTATTGGGGAGAAGTGCTCGATGTACTTCGAGATATTATTCCAGTCTATGATAAGGTAAATTCCGCAATTTCCTTTGGGAAAGATGTAGAACACAGAAACAGGGGAATACGTGGTAGGGTTCTACCTGGAAACAAAGTTCTCGATGCAGGATCAGGGTTTGGAAACATGTCTAAAATAGCTTCAAAACTTTGTGATGGAGATTTATCAATTATTTTGTATGACCCACTCATTCCAATGCTGAAAAACACCAGCAAGTTTTTTAAGAAAACTCCTGACCTGTCTTCTGGAGTTTTTGAACACATTCCATTCAAGGATGAACAGTTTGACGTTGCCTTGTGCGGTTACTCGTTACGAGATGCAATCAATCTTCGAATCGCAATATCAGAAATTTATAGAGTTTTGAAAAAAGGTGGCAGATTTGTTATAGTTGATCTTGGAAAGCCAGATTCAGCAGTTGTGAGGTTTGGTGTTTCATTTTATCTTAGACTTATTCTTCCAATCGTTGCATTTGCTGCTGGTGGAAAACTTGGTTTAAAATTTGCGACACTGTATGGAACTTACAAGCGATGGCCTCAAAACAAAAAGCTAGAATCGTTGTTGCTTGAAAAATTTTCCAAGGTAGAGTTTGATAAAGATCTCATGGGTGGGGCGATAATGGTCGCCGCATACAAATGAAAAAACCCCTTATTCTTGTTAATGTAGTTGGTTTGATCATAGGCGTTTCCTATGGCATGCACGGACCAATCCTCCCAGTTTTTGCGAAAAACATCATCGACGCATCCTATGTAGAGATAGGACTAATCGGACTAGCGAGCTTTCTTCCTTACATGTTTATTCCAATTTTTGTTGGAATTTTACTCCACAGGTTCAACAGTGGATATCTGCTTTCCATAGGTGTTGTCATCAACTCTGCTTCTATTTTTCTACTATCTATTGCAGAATCTGTACCTGAGATAATGGGATTCAGAGTAATGACGGGAATTGCACATGCATTTTTCTGGCCACCAAGTGAAGACATAATATCAAAAGAAAGTTCTGGAGCTACAAGAGTAAAACACATCTCAATGTTCACAGGATTTTTTGTTGCTGGCTTTATGGTAGGACCGCTTCTTGGAACGATCGTGTTAGAGGATGCTGAATCATCCTACCGATTTCTCTTTCAGATTGCATCATACATTCTCGCATCAGCAATTTTGTTTTCTATGTTGGTATCAAGAGGCAGAGCTAAAAGTCACGATGCAACTTTTTCTTTTTCATCGCTTAAACAGATGGCAAGATTTCCAGTAGTAATTATAATGCTGATTTATTGTACAGCATCTTTTGGGATGATTCTGACAGTGTTTCCAGCTTTTTTGAACGATAGATCCATGTCGGTAACTGAAATTGAAATTTTGTTCTTTATTTTTGGAGTTTCCAGAATTGTGACACTAGCTTTGGCAGGAAAACTAGCTAGGAAAACCAGCTACACTCTGATTGCTGCAACATTATCTATCGCCTTTGGATTGCTGATCGCATTTGTTTCAGATTCGATTGTTGAGTTTGCAATTGCTTTGCTACTGATGGGCTTTGGGTTCAGCATATTTTTTCCACTTACATTGGAAATCGTTCTGTCAAAAACAAGAAAAGAGATCTCCGGTACGATCATTGGTGCATATGAAACAACTTTTGGAATTGGGTGGGCAATTGGTCCAATAACTGCCGGATTGATCTCACAGTTCCAAGGAAACAGCGCACCATATCTAGTATTTTTTATCGTTGGACTTGGAATAACTGCAGTGTCAATTGCAAGAAGGCATTCTCTGGAACCAAAAATTGTATGAGAAATTATGAAGTGATGAGATTATCGAAATATAGAGAATTTTCTATGTATTGGTGATTCAGATCTTGAACCAATACTAGTCAATGCTAGAAATCGTTTTAAAGCCCCTCTTCTCATTGATCGATCCATGAGATGGGCATTGGGGATTGCACTAGTTTCTATATTTTCACTAATCATTCCAATAAATTCTGTTAGTGCAGATGAAATTTTTGTTCCTGACTGGGTAAAAACAACTGTAACATTATGGTCAGAAGGAAAAATTTCTAATACGGAATTTGTCAATTCGTTGGAATATTTGATGGAACAGGATATAATCAAATTTTCAGGATCTGCAAATGAAAAGATTTTACGAGATAATGAATACTTGCAAGCTAAAGCTGAAGTGTTTAGAGATGAAGCAAAACAGCTACGAGAAGAGAATAAAGAATATAGAATTCTTCTTAAAAGTCAAGAGTTAACACAAGGTGAACTTCCTGCACCATTCTCAAACATGTTCAATGAAAACCAGAAACTACAAAACGAAGTGAGGACATTACGGGAACTTAATAATCAATTCTCAACACAGATTAATTCATGGATTACTAACAATATGGCACAAGAATTTAATGTCTCGACAGAATCTCGAGGTGGAGAACTGATTCAAGTTGATGAATATCAAAACGAAATTAACTCCCTGCAGAAACAAAATATAAGTTATGAGAAACAAATGAAAGATCTTAAAAACCTAAAAAATTCTTTACAGATAAAAGTTGATTTTCTTTATTCTGAAAATGAAAACAGCAAAAGTCTTCTTGATGCAATAAAAGAAAGAAATCAAGAAAATCGTAACCAAGTGAATCAACTACTACTACAACGAGTAAATTATGAACAACGAATTTCTCAACTTGAAACAGAAAATTTTGAGCACCAAGTGTTAATAAAATCGTTTCAAGATGAATTAGGAAAATTTGATGGAACGATCCAAACTCTAGTGGATGAAAAATCTAAATCAAAAGGAATCATTAGTCAAATGCAGGAAGAAAACAGTAAATTTCAAAGTAGAGTAACGGATCTAGAAGCAATCACCGATGAACAAAGGAAAGCAATGGTGGCCATATTGACTAGTTTGGATACTAAGAATCAGTTAGTAAATACTCTTCAATCTAATATTGTAAGCTATGAAAACGAGGTAGAATCACTTAAGGTAGAGAAATCGCAACTAGGGGATTTAGTAGCACAACTTGAATCAGAGAACGACGACAGACTAAAATCACTTGTTTCAATTTCTGGTGCGGTTCAGGAATCCAATGAGTTTGTAAACTCACTAAATTATGAAATTGCAGAGTACAAGAAACTTGTTCTAAAACTTGAAGGGAAAAATACTCAATACCTGAACAAGATTAAAGAGATTGAATCAGAACAACCAAGTTATGAAAATGTAATTACGGATTTAAGATTGGAACTGTCTAATCAAAAAGATTCCTTATTTGTATATCAAGTAAAGGTGGATGAAACAAATGAGCTGGTAAATTCACTAAACTCTAAAATTTTGGATTATCAAAATACCGTACGGCTACTTGAAAATAAAAATAGTCAATTTGAAACACTTCTTTTGAATGTAGATGATGAAAATACTGCGACTCGTTTGCTTCAACAAGAGAAACTTAAATTTCATAATCTAATTGAAACTTTGAAATCTGATAATGAGAATATGAGATTGCAGCTACGTCATTTGGAAGATATTGAACTTGAAAAACAAATTGACATTCATCAATTGTCTTCAGAAAATGAGCAGTTGAGATATGAGGTTAATGAGATTCAATCGGAATTAGAACAAAAACGGATACAATTAGTAGAGTTGAGAGAATCAGAACAATCTTTGAGCTCGGTACCCCACGATACAACTTTTGACACAATTGCAAATGAGGT
>JAEHKQ010000062.1 GCA_016838795.1 Nitrosopumilales archaeon | reverse complement strand
GACTGAGCTATGTATGGGAATATTCCAATGGTTCCACCATCTCCCGCAGGCAAAGGACTGAAAAGACTCCATAGTATTTGTTGAGTCACACCTGCCATAATGAAAACACTAATTCCACTGCCTAGTCCCCATCCTTTTTGGATCATCTCATCCAGAAACATAACAATAATCGAAGCTGCCATCAGCTGACCGATCAGAACATACAAAACACCGGGTTCTGTTATTCCAGGTCCATACACTGCTATTCCGTAAACCGCAGACTCTGCAACTATTACCACATATGTTACCATCTTTGTAGCTGTTTGAAATATTCCTCTTTCTTCTGGTTTCTTGAAATCAAATTTGAGAATTTCAGATCCCCTTAACAACTGCATCAAAAGTCCTGCTGTAACTATAGGTCCAATTCCCAGCTCAACCAAAGTTCCTTGTTGTGATGCAAAGATCACCCTTGCAAATGCCAAAAAGTCAAACTCGGGAGTTGTTGCACCAAAGAGTGGAGTCTGACCCATTATCATGTAGATTAGTAATGCAAGTCCTGTCCATAGTAAACGCCTCTGTAAAGTTTGTTTTTTCTTTGGTTTTGGAATTTGAGGAATGTATGGTTCTGCCTTGCCCACTATCTTACGGACTAGGGCAGTTGCGCTACCTTCAGCCATTTTCTGTTAACACCTCGCCCCCTGCCCGCTTAACTTTTTCTTGTGCAGATGCAGTAAACTTTGGAACTTTGACAGTGTAAGCATTCATAATTTTTCCTCCGCCTAGGAGTTTGTCGTATCTTTTACTATTTAGATCTATTACCTTCTTTTCGCCTTCTTTCTTACCAAATTTCGTGAACAGGTCATCAAGATCACGGACGCTTGCCCATTTCTTTGCAATAATGGGGTGAGGTGGATGAGTGGAATCATGACCAAAATGATCTGGGTCATACTTTAACATTGAACTAAAATGATGTTTGAGCAGTCCAGCATTACCGAGGCCGCCTTTGTGGCCACTAGCTCTGTGCTGTGCTACTTGTCCCCAACCATGAGTTCGAGAACCTCTTAATTTTCTAGTTTTTCGGTATCTAGTAGCCATTTTACATCATATTTTTTACTAGTGCACCAAGTTCTTTGTTTTGTCCAAGGACTCCTTTTTCTCCATACATTTTCTTAGTACTCCTCTTAAAGCCATGTCTAGGTGGAGACAGTGCAAACCATGGTTTCAATGGTTTTAATTTTGAGAGTGAGATTTGGCCTTCGGCCAAAGAATTTGCGAGTTCATCAATACTGTTGAATCCTATTTCTTTGATATCATCCTGTGTGATCTTTTTGTAGCCAGATTTTCGCCCTTTTTTGTTTAGCAG
>JAEHKQ010000061.1 GCA_016838795.1 Nitrosopumilales archaeon | reverse complement strand
GGAACTCAAATGGCAGCAGTTCTTGCATTTGGAAAACAGATTGGTTTTAACGAAAATAACACAGCAATTGGCACTACATGCTACATCACAAATGATAAAACAGCGAACTTGATACAAATTGTTAATCAATTGGCCGACATACCTATTTTAGCTGTTGATCCGAAATTAGAAAATTCAAAATTTGAAGGACTCAGGGCATTTTCCCAAGGATTCGCAAAGGAAGGAGTTGGTGCAGGAGGTAGTATTATTGCTTCAAAATTGAAAACAGGAGTAGATTCTCACAAGCTACTTGAATTGATCGAAAAAGAATACAAAAGAGTATTTACTTGACGGTAACAGACTTTGCAAGATTTCTAGGATGATCAGGATCTGTATCTTTCTCTATTGCTGAATAATATGCTAAAAGTTGAATGGGAATTATTTCAATTAGCGGATACATTGTCTCATCTATGGTTGGTATTTCAATCCAATGATCATAAACATCACTAGATTTATCTGAAATTCCAATAATCTTTGCCCCTCTAGCCTTGATCTCTCTTGCACTTGTTATAGTGTCATCATAAGTAGAATCATTTGGATTTATGATTAAGACATAAACATTTGAATCCATAAGAGCAAGTGGACCATGTTTTAATTCCCCACCATGGATTCCTTCAGCATGGATGTAGGTTAATTCTTTTAATTTTAATGCAGCTTCTGAAGCAATAGGGTAATGAATTCCTCTTCCAAGTACATAGATGTCAGTAACTTCTTTAAGCTCCTTTGCAATCGATTGAATCTTTGAATAATCCAAAATTAATTTTGATATCATATTGGAGGTCTTTTTCAAATCAACACCGATACAACCATCACACAACTCCTCAGTAATTTTATAGATGATAGCAAGTTGGGAAGTGAAACTTTTTGTGGCTGCTACGCCAATCTCAGGCCCACAATTCATAGCTATTACATGGGTAGATCGTCTAACAAGTGAGGACATAGAATTGTTCACAATTGAAAGAATTTTTGCATTTGATTTTTTTGCTAAATTTACAGCCTCTAAAACGTCTGCAGTCTCCCCACTCTGAGAAATTGCAATTAATGTAGAATTTTGATCAATTGAAATGGGTGAAAAGGAAAATTCACTTGATAGTATAGTTTCTGCTTTAATTTTGGCATGTTTAGCCAAAAGATATTTCGCTACAAGTGCAGCATTATAGGAAGTTCCGCTACCAGTAATGTACAAGGTTTTTGCATTTTTGATGAGATCTATTGCCTTTTCCATTGCAATTGGATCATTCTTTCCAGCTTTTAGGATGGTATCTGGCTGCTCTGAAATTTCTTTCAGTGTGAAGTGAGCATAATCTCCTTTATACGCGTCAGCAAATTCTTTTGACACTTTAGTGCTCTGAGGTTTTACCTCACTGCCTTCAAAGTCATAAAATTGAATTCCAGAAGAATTCATTAAAACAAAATTCCTATTTTCAATATAAATGGCGTCATCTGTTCTTTCTATGAAACCTAATATATCGCTTGATAAGAAATAGTCATCTTTACCTATTCCAACAATTAATGGTTCATGAAATCTTGCTGCTGCAAGAGTTCCATCCTCAAACATTACGACAAATGCATAATGACCTTTCAATTGAGATACAGTATTCATAATAGATTTCTTAACATCAGCTGTTTGATCAAAATTAAATTGAATCAAGTTTGCAATTATTTCAGTATCTGTTTCGCTTTTGAATGAAAATCCATTACGTTCAAGATTTTCTTTTAACTCAGTAAAATTTTCAATTATACCATTATGTACAATTGCAATTTTACCAGAATTACTTGAATGAGGATGT
>JAEHKQ010000060.1 GCA_016838795.1 Nitrosopumilales archaeon | reverse complement strand
TGCCTGTCCTTCTAAAAAGGTGTTTAAAATGGCAAAGAGTGTGATTTCTGCATATCCAGAAATTATTTCATCGGACTCTGTCTTGTTTGCAATTTCAATTGACACAGTAGAGGATCAGAAAAAATTCGTTGAAGAATACAATATTCCTTACAAACATCTAAGTGATTCCAATAAAGAAACTTGCAAAAAATATCCTGGACTTAACATTGCTGGACTTGCCAAGCGCTCAACCTTTGTAGTGGACAAGCATGGCATTATTCGAAAAATATTTCGAAACATTGATGTTGAGAATCATGGAAAAGAAATTTCTGAATTTCTTAGAAATATGACCTAGATTAGTCCCTCTAATCAAAATATAAATAATAATAGCTTAGCCCAGTTGTCTAATCTAATCATTTCAAAAACTTATTGCATAACATCAATGCTAAGCTATTGTAGTGTTTTGTAACAACTAAAGGGATCTTGGTTATAATGAAATTATTTTTTATTTTTAAAAAAAACCATGGTTTTCCAATTGGGAAAAAACTTTTTCAGACAATGCCTTAAATTTGACAAAAATATAATATAATTGGCCTTCGAGTCCGCGATCTAGGTGCCTTTAATCAGGCTAAAACCCCTAAGAGGCCTAGATCTTCTCGGAGGTCATCTATACTACTACTGCTACTACTTAAAAAATTACCGTACTATGCGGTAAATACCTAGATTTTTTATAATAACGTCATTTTGATTTTTGGTTTTTTTTAATTAGATTAGACAAATAGGATAACCTAAATAATAATAGATGAAAAACTGATGAATTGCTTGATCTTGTTGGAAAGAAATTATTTCTTACCAAAGGGAAGGGTGTCCACGAAGACAGATTGACTAGCTTTGAATATGCACTAAGAGATGCTGGTATTGCTGGTACTAATCTTGTTTTGATTTCTAGCATTTTTCCTCCTCACGCAAAATTAATTTCAAGAAAGGAGGGATTGAACCTGATCAAACCTGGTCAAATTTTATTTACGATTTATTCTAAAAATCAAACAAATGAACCACATAGATTGTGTGCCGCATCTGTAGGAATTGCTCAACCCAAAGATCCTAACCGATATGGGTATCTTTCCGAGTACGACTCTTTCGGTCAAACAGAAAAACAATCAGGAGACTATGCTGAAGATATTGCAGCTCAGATGTTAGCATCTTCTCTGGGGATTCCTTTTGATATTGACAAAAGTTGGGATGAAAAAAGGCAACAGTGGATTATTTCGGGAGAAATTTACAAAACATCAAACAGTACTCAAACTGCAATTGGAAACAAAAATGGAAAATGGACTACTGTGTTTGCTGCCGCGGTTTTGCTAGTCTAACCCTTCTTGTATCCTTTCAGATAGAAGACAGCTGCTCCACCAGATAAAATAACAATTATTATCACAACTACAAGAGAGCTATCAAAATCTGCCATTCCAGTTGGCGCAACAACGTTAAGTTGAGCAGATCCTAATGTAAAAAGCAAATCATTTTTACTAACCAACAATTTTTCACCAAAGAGATATTTTCCAACTATTTTATTTCCTGATTCAGGATCAAAAATCCATCCGTCTATTGAAAGATCTGTTGGAATTTTTTCTCCACCAACTACTTGACTTGGAACTATGTTTGTATTTACCTCATTAACACTAGTTACTTCAGATGACAGAATTACTACTATCAAAATAGAATTAAGAGGGTAAAAATCGTTAGAAAAATAGCTTGATCTCTTTAATTCATTGGTTT
>JAEHKQ010000059.1 GCA_016838795.1 Nitrosopumilales archaeon | reverse complement strand
CAATCACTCCACCTCAGCTTGTTCTAATCTGGAGAGAGCCTTCGTTATCTCTGCCTTAATTTTAGTAAGATCGTATTCGTCTTCAATTTTTTCTTCATCAGGTAACTCTACCACTGGTTTTGGCACACTTTCTTGTGGTGTAGACAGTGTGAACACTGGACTAACTTGCTGACTAGGTGTTTCCGGCTTCATTTCAGGGATGGATGAAGTTGTTTGAATAATTTCAATTTTTTCTGGAACTTTTTGTTCTGGTTTTGAAACCTCTTCAACAATCTCCCTTTTTGGTGGAGTTGGTTTTGATTCAAATAATGGGAATTGTAGTGTTTTTGTTGGTATCTCAGTAAGTGTTGTTAATTCTACAGGTGTTGCAGGTTTTGGTGGAGAAACCTGAATTGTTGGAACACTAACTTGTGGTCTTGGTTTTTCTGGAGTCTTTTCTTCAACTGCAACTTTTTCTTCACTTTCTTGCTTTGGTTTGGGTGATTCTTTTTCAGGAATTTGTGAATTAGCAATTGTAATCTTTGATGATAATTCATACAAACTCTTGTCAAGCTGTGACAATTTTTGATCCATTAGTGTGATCAATCCTTCTCCTACAGGACCAAGGTCAGGGTGTTTGCTTGCTGCTTCCAGCTTATCGATTTTGGCCAGAATTATCCCAAGTTGATATTGATATCTTGATAGTAATTTATCTCGCTGAATTTTACCAAGGCCAGCGTCATTTTGATAAAGACGGGTTATTGTTTTTGTAAGGATCTCTCTTTCAATTTGTAAGGAATTAATTTGATTTTTAATGTTGGAATTTGCACCTAGGCTTGCAAGTTGTGCCTTATGTCTAGGAAATTTTTTAATTGCTGCTACTGTACACACACCTGCAATAGAGCTTAGAAAAAGTACAATTTCTTGCATTTAGGTATACCATTTGATCCACGAGTACTTTCTAATTTTAGCCTCGGGAAAACCACAACTTGCACATCGGTGATGACGCTTGTGAAAAGAGTTTTTTCCACATCTTCTACATCTGATGTGAACTTTTTTCCTTGTAAAACCACCCATCGAAGTTGTTCCTTTTACCATGTCTAATCACTCACTTTGGTGGTGGTGGTGATATCATTACCACATTGTCTCCTCGTACAACAATGGTGCCAAGACTTTTTGAATCGCCCTCAGAAGGGATCTCTTCTGATTGGTCGAGTAGCAGGTTCATGTGCTGGTCAAAACCAAGCAATTTTCCTCGAATTGTCTTGTTGCCTTTGAGCTTGATCAAGACAACTTCGTTTATGCTCTCATCCAATACTTTTACTGCCATATCTACGGACATTTACTTCACTTATTAGCGAGAGTAATGGGGGATTATATTAAAATTTCATTGGTGTAAATTAGGATTTTTAGCGGTAAGGCAAGTTTGACACTTTTTTGCAAGGTTATTCACGATTTCTAATAACATTTTTTCTCCTTGTCTCTTCGTTGATTTTCTAGGATCACCCCATACACCATTTTTTGTAACAGCGGGAAAGGATTTTGTGGCTAATTTTTTTAGTCTAGAAATTTCTTTTTCATTTAATCCCTCAGTCGTGAGTCCTTTTTTTGCAAACCTCATTTTTGCCTTATTTGACACAGCAAGCATTAAACTAGTTTCTGATAATCCTGCATGATCAAAATGACTTTTCATAAAATTCCAATATGAGAGAACAAACACACGTATTTTGCCATTTGAAACCTTTTTTACTTTTTTACCAAGATTAATGAGAACCTTTTGATTCCCATAATGACCATTTATAACAAAAATCATTTTAATTCCATTACTAGATAGTGACATGCACATGTCAATTAGCAATTTTTGTAACGTTGATGACTTGATACTTACATTGAAGAAAGGAGCATGTTCAAAAGAGACCCCATAGTCTATTGTGGGAAATAGCAAAAAATTCTTCTTCTCTGCTAGCCTCGATGCAATTTTAGTAACTAGGTCCGAGTCGGTAGATACTGGAAGATGAGGACCGTGCTGCTCGAGGGAGCCTATGGGAATTACTGCTACCTGTTTTTTATTTTTGATAATTTTTCTGAGATTGGGATCTAATTGATCTTTTACTACTACCATGATTTCACTTGGATTTTATGTGAACTTTTCTCCAGCGAACATCCAACTTATTCTCAAGATGCATCTTTACTGCCTTTAACAAAGTTTGGGCTTCGAGCTTTTGACCACATCTTCCAATGTCATCAATTGTATCGTTAGGATCAACTTTGAATGAATCTTGGAAAATTATTGGCCCTTGATCAAGATTTTCGGTAACATAATGAGCTGTCACACCAATTATCTTAGTTCCTCTTTCATATGCCTGTGCATAAGCTAGTGCTCCAGGAAATGCTGGAAGAAGAGAAGGATGAATGTTGATGATTCTTTCTGGGTAGCGCCAAACAAAGTTAGGGGTAAGAATCCTCATGTATCGTGCAAGAACAATTAGGTCAATATCATATTTTTTGCATATTTTGATGAGACTTTTTTCAGCTTTATCCTGATTCTGTTCCAGTACTAGAACAAAAGGAATTTTTGCTTTTTTTACAGTTGTTGAAAGTGTTTTTTCAGTGCCTACAATAACAGAGATTTTTCCTTTTAATGATTTTTTTGATTTTAGAATTGTTTCAAGACAATGAGCCTCTTTTGTTACAAATATGGCAATGTTTTTTTGAGTACTAAGCTCGTGATGTATGCTAACTTCCATTTGTTGCTTCTTTGCTATCTTTTGCAAATCACTATCAAATTTTTTTACATTGATACTTTTTGTAAATGAAACTTCAAGATACATTCCAAAAAGTCCCTTCATAACATTTTGATTTACTTTTTCAATGTTAGCTCCATTTTGAAATACAAAATTTGTAAAAGTGGCAACTATTCCTTCTCTATCTTTTCCAACTATAGTAATTCCAACGATTGTCTTTTTCACGACGGTTTTTGAGATCATACCTTATTAATGCTTAAAACATTCTGTAGAAAATTTTATGAGGTTATGCGGAAGGTGGGATTCGAACCCACGAACCCCTAAGAGACAGGGTCCTAAGCCCTGCGCCTTTGACCAGGCTTGGCAACTTCCGCAACGCAACTGCCTTTAAACACAAATTTATCTATTGTTGATAGATATTATGGCAAAATTATTTGGAACAAATGGAATTCGTGGAGTTTTTGGCGATGATTTAACTTTAGATTTTATTCACGACATTACTTTGTCTATTGCAACATTTTTCAAACAAGGACCAATCATTGTAGGATATGATGGTCGTCATACTAGTCATATAATTGCCAAAGTTGTTTGTTCTACATTGAATTATTATGGATTAGATTGTAAAAATGCCGGGCTTGTTCCAACACCATGTTTAGAATTCGCAACAAAAAGTCTTGGTTACAAAGGAGGAATTATGATCACTGCATCACATAACCCTCCAAAATATAATGGCATCAAACCTGTTGCGAATGATGGTGTTGAGATCTCTCGCGGGGATGAATTACTAATTGAAGACATTTACTTTAATAAAAAATGGCAAAACCCAACTCAAAATTATGGTACTACTACAATTGAAGATAAGGCCCTCGAAACCTACCTGAATGGAGTTAAATCTCAAGTTGATGTTGATAGAATAATTTCAAAAAAATTCAAAATTGTCTTGGATTTAGGAAACGGAGCGCAGGCAGATGTTGCACCAAAATTTTGTCTAGAATTAGGTTGTGATGTGGAAACCATTAATGAAAAAATTGATGGTAATTTTTCTGGTCGTGGTTCTGAGCCAACTCCTGAGAACCTCGTAGAATTGTCCAAAGCTGTTTTGAATAATCACGCAGATCTTGGTATAGCTTTTGATGGCGATGGCGATCGAAGTTTGTTTTGTGACAACAACGGACAAATTTTGACAGGTGACAAATCTGCATCACTTTTATCAAATTATATTTTGGGAAAAAACCCTGGTTCAATCATCGTTACTTGTCTGAATTCTAGTTCTAACATTGAGAGTTTAGCTGAAAAAAACAATGGGAAGGTGATTAGAACCAAAATAGGTAGTGTTAACGTTTCTAGAAAGATGGTTTCGATTGATGCTTTGATTGGTTTTGAGGAAAATGGAGGATTCATGTATGGAAAACACAATCAAGTTAGGGACGGTATGATGACTTTGGCCTTGATTCTTGACTTGTTGGCTACAACTGGTAAAACAATGTCAGAAGAAGTTGAAGCATTACCGCCATCATTTACAACAAAAGATAAAATTTCGTGTTCGGTGGATGAAGCAAAAAAAATTATTGACACTCTAAAACAACAACATCCAAACGCTGATACTTTTGATGGAATTAAAATAACATTTGACGAAAAAAATTGGGTCATGGTAAGACCTAGTGGAACCGAACCTATTGTAAGAATTTATGCTGAAGCTAGTTCACAAAAAAGACTTAATGAGCTCATGTCAGAATACATTCAAAAAATAAAATTAATTATTTCCCGATAACATATTTAAGACCAATTGGAAGCATGGAAGGAATGATGATGATCCCACAAGGTGATGAAAATGGCTAAGCCTTACTATGTAAAATTCCAAACTCCAGAGGATCTTGTAAACCCAATTTATGAGGCTCTTAGAGTTGCAACTCAAAGTGGTAAGGTTCGAAAGGGAACAAATGAAGCTACAAAAGCTATTGAACGTGGTGTAAGTAAACTAATTGTTATTGCTGAAGATGTTGAACCACCAGAGGTCGTTGCCCATCTTCCAATTCTGTGTGAGGAACAAAATACAGCTTACGTATTTGTTCCAAGCAAACAAGAACTTGGAAAAGCATTGGGTATTGATATTACATCTGCAGCTGCTGCAATTTTAGATTCTGGCGATGCACAGCATATTGTTGATCAAGTTATATCATCCATCTCTAAAATCAAAGGTGGCAAGTCTGATCAATGAGCACCAAAACCGCAAGAGTAACCCAAGCTGAGGTAATACAAATAGTTGGTAGAACTGGCATTGCTGGTGAAGTAATTCAGGTTAGAGTAAAAATTCTAGAAGGAAACGACAAAGGACGAATTCTTACACGAAATGTCAAAGGCTCAATTCGAATGAATGACATCCTCATGCTTAGAGAAACAGAACGAGAAGCCAAGAAGATAAGGTGATAGAGTATGAGTCTTTTAGTAAAACCATGCAGTTTTTGTGATAGGCCAGTTTCCAAAGGGTCTGGCTCCATGCTTGTGAAAAATGATGGGACAGTTTTCTGGTTTTGTTCATCAAAATGTAAAAAAAACATGCTTGTACTCAAACGAGACCCTAGAAAATTAAAGTGGACAAAAAAATATGTCAAAGGCGGAATTAGAAAGAAATAGCCTTGCCAGAACAAACATTGATAGTATTAAAACCAGATGCAGTAGAACGGAATCTCATCGGTGAAATTTTATCAAGATTTGAAAAATCAAATTTTACAATTGTTAAACTACAAAAGCTGAATTATTCTAAAGAGATGGCCGAATCATTCTATTCTGTTCACAAAGAAAAACCCTTTTTTGGTGAGCTAGTATCGTATATTTTATCAGGTTCTGTTGTCGTTGCAGTACTTGAGGGAGAAAACGTCATAGAAAAAGTTCGTGAAATAAATGGTGCAACCGATCCAGAAAAAGCCACAAAAGGCTCAATTCGTGGAGATTTTGGAGTTAGCATTACAAAAAATACTGTTCATGCGTCAGACTCTCCGCAAAGTTTTGAAAAGGAAGTGAAAGTAGTATTTTCGTGATCAGTGTTGAAAATAAGACAACCAATTGTGGTAGTACTTGGCCACGTAGATTCTGGAAAAACATCAATTCTTGATAAAATTAGGGGAACTAGTGTTCAAGAAAGAGAAGCAGGTGGAATAACACAGCATATAGGCGCGAGTTTTCTTCCAACCGAAACTCTAAAGAAAATATGTGGGCCACTTTACAAAAAGTTGGAAGAATCCGAACATCATATTCCTGGCATCTTGGTAATTGATACTCCAGGACATGAGGTATTTACCAATCTGCGAGCTAGAGGAGGTTCTGCTGCCGACATTGCAATTTTAGTAGTTGATGTTAACCGTGGGTTTCAACCACAAACCAACGAAAGTCTAAAAATTTTGGAAAGTCGTAAAGTCCCCTTTGTGGTTGCACTTAACAAGACTGATCAGATTTCTGGATGGAAACCAACTGAGACTAATTTTATTTCCCAAGCCATAAAAGAACAAGACCAGTTTATTCAAACAACTCTTGATGAGCAAATTTACAATGTTGTAGGTACACTCTCTGTCCTTGGATATCAATCCGAGGCCTTTTGGAGAGTGAAAGATTACAAAAAGGAGATTGCTATAGTTCCAGTCTCTGCCAGAACTGGAGTTGGAATTCCTGAACTTCTTACCGTTCTAGTTGGACTAACCCAACAATACCTGCAGAAAAAACTGACTCAGGAACAAAAACCTCCACGTGGAATAGTTCTAGAGGTAAATGATGAGGTTGGATTAGGCCCAACAGCTAACATTATTCTAGTTGATGGCTCACTAAACAAGGATAACACAATTCTTGTTGCAAAAAGAGATGGTGTCATTGTAACAAAGCCAAAGGCAATCCTTCTTCCAAAACCACTAGATGAGATGCGAGACCCCCGAGACAAGTTCAAACAGGTAGATGAGGTACAAGCAGCCGCTGGAGTCAAAATTGCATCTCCAGATCTTGAGGGAGTTCTACCTGGCAGTACAGTTTATGTCGCATCTAACGAATCAGAAATTGCACAATTTAAAAAAGAAATTGAGGCAGAAATGGCTTCTGTCTTTATAGTTCAGGAAACCTCAGGGGTCACTTTGAAATGTGATACCATTGGTTCACTTGAAGCAATAACCGAGATGTTAAAACGTGAGCAAATTCCGGTTGCAAAGGCAGACATTGGACCTGTGAATCGCCGTGATGTTGTTGGAGCAAAAGCAATCAAAGAAAAAGACAGACATCTTGGCGTAATTCTATCATTTAATGTAAAGATATTGCCTGATGCAAGAGAAGAAGCTGATACCAACCACATTCGAATTTTTGAGGAAAATGTGATCTATAATCTAATTGACAATTATACAAAATGGGTTACCGAAGATACTGCTCATGAAGAAGATGCAATTTTTGCAGAATTTACCCCAATTGCCAAGTTTACTTTTCTCAAGGGATACGTGTTTAGGAATAATGATCCTGCCGTATTTGGAATTAGGGTTGATGTTGGAACACTACACCAAAAGGTTCAGTTTGTGAGAACTGATGGAAAGAAGATTGGTAAAATACACCAACTACAGGATGCAGGAAAGACAATTGAATCAGCTGAAACTGGCAAGGAGGTTGCTTGTTCTGTGAAAGGAGTTACCATTGGAAGACAAATTTCTGAAGAGGATGTCTTTTATACACTTCCAACATCAAGTGAGGCAAAACAACTTCTCAAAAAATTTTCTCACAAACTTAGCTCTGAACAGTTTAACCTACTCAATGAAATTGTTGAGATTCAGCGAAAAAAAGATCCTGCATATGGATATTGATCTTGGTGAAATTTTTCAAAGATAAATTTGAGAAACAAGCTAGGAAAGTATATGAATAGATCACTCCGGTATTTTTTTTTATCTGTCTTTTTGATGTCTGCTCTAATTCTTAGTTTTAATTTTGATCCAGTTTTTGCTGAAGATAAAGAAATTTCTTCAAAAATTTTTTCTTTTGAAAACACAACAATTATTCAATTTACAAACCAAGGTACTGAAGATCTTAAATCATTTAGGATTTGGTTTACAGATTTTTTAGTCAAATCATTCAAATCTGAAACTGGCTGGTCAGCCCAAAAAACACCTGAACAGGTTCTTATTTTCACCGCTATTGAGCCACTTAAGTCAGGCGAAAAAGTAAAGTTTGGAATCAAAACTGATAAACCAAAACCAGACATCAACTGGAAGGGAATAGATCAAGAAGGAAACCTAATTATCAGTGGTAAAGCATTGCCAGAACCACAAATACCTACAAATGTTGAAGAACCAATTTCAACTACTCTTTCATCAGGAATTCTTCCTGAATCCAATTTTAGAATAATTCCAGAAAAACCAAGTGTTGGATCAACAATACGTGTTACTGGTGATAGTTTTGTACCAAATTCGAATCTTGAATTATTTTTAAATGAAAATAAACTCAAATCTTTCCAAACTGATGAAAACGGACATTTTATGTTAACAACAAAAATCTCACAAAATCAAAACCCTGAACGAATAAATTTCATTGTTAAAGATCAGCAAGGAAAAGACAAAACAATAAACCTTCAATTAAATGAAGCAAAAGAAAAAATTTCAATTTCAGAAATCTCTCATCTAACAGCTTCACTAATTTCTGATCAATTTTACAGAGACGAAAAACTTGAAATTTCTGGAACGGCTAAACCTAATAGTACAATTGTCTTAAGTATAAAGAATTCATTAGGTGAATTTTTCTTAACTGATACCACAAATGTAGATTCTAAAGGAAATTGGCATTATTCCCTAATTATTCCACTTGATACTCCACTTGGTGAATACACAATAGAAATTAATGATGGAATTAACACAATTATAAAAAACTGGAGTGTAGATTTTGCAAAAAAGATCCAGATTTTTCCATCTAAACAGAAATTTACATTTGGCGAGGTACTAAAATTCAACGCAACAGCTAATCTAAATGAAAATATTAAAATTAGTTTAGAGGATCCTCAGGGACGCACTATTCTATCAGATAATTTTAAGGTATTAGATTCCGATCATTTTGAAATAAAATATCAAACTCAATCTACAAGTATTGCTGGAACCTATACTTTATTTGCATTTCAAAGTAATGAAGTAGAAATTGTCACTGTAGGTTTAGGTGAATTTCCAAAAAATGAACTTTCTTCAAAAATGGATAAAGTAAATTATAAAATAGGAGAATCAGCCTTGATTGCTCTAATTGGACAACCTTCAGAAACTTTAGAATTTTTAATTGAAGATCAAAACAGCTTTGAAAAGTTTAAGGAAACTATAACACTTGGATCTGATGGAAAGAAAAACTATCACTTAAACTTAGAACTCCTCCCAGGAATTTATAATGCCGTTATCTCTACGAGTGATCATCAAACAACAGAAGTATTTACAGTTGGATTACAACCAAGCTTTCTTGAAATTGATTTAGAAATAGCAAAAAAAGTTTACAGTCCCGGTCAATCCATATTAGTCCTGGGAAAATCTGTACCAAATTCAGCAGTCGATTTGTTCTTAATTGATCCTGAAGGTAATTTAATAAAAAAGAATGAATCATTCACAAATTCACAGGGTGACTTGTTTTTGGAAAATATTTGGATCCCATTTGATGCCCCATTTGGTAGATGGATTTTGCGAGCTGAAAGTGGTTCTTATTCTACAACTATTGAATTTCAAGTTACTCTAGAACAAGAAGAAATTTGGGTCAGCGCAGCTGACATCTATTCTACCCAAACTGGAAAATTTGTGACAATAGATGGCGTTGGGGCCATTGAACACTCCTTCAAAATCACTGTTAGTGATCCAGAAGGACAAAATATTTGGGAATCACAAATTATCACAACAAAAGATGGAGAATTTAGTCTGTTATGGGAAATTCCAAAAGATGCCGTATCTGGAACTTACTCTGTAACAGTTGACGACTTAAATGGCAACACAGCAAGTACTTCATTTGCTTTGTAATTTTTTAAATATTTTAGAATTTTTAAGTATTAATTTTGTAAATGTCAGATCTTGATTGTGATTTTTTTACTTTACAATCATATTTGATAGAAATTATTAATACACCAAAATATAGTACTTACTCAAAGCTCATTTCACACTGGTTTTTATTTGGGACTTTAACGATAAAAATTTCAAAGAATTACAGAAATGAATAAACTAAAAAGTAAACTAGTAAAAAAACTAACCAAAAAAACCATTAATGAGGGTGTTCGAATTTGTATTGATTGTGGTAGCATCTTCACATTCATGGAAAAAACACGACTCAGATGTAAAGAATGCGGTGCTACAAGACGCATCAACAAATAATGAATTCTAATAATTGATACTGAATCTTCCTGATCTAAGGAAAATAATTATTAATTTCGATCAACAAACACAGAATCTAATTTCCCACTGATCATTTCATCTACTTTGAGAACTTTGAAAAGTAGATTGTTCACAACAGCTGAAATACTAATCTGCCTGTTTGTATCCAACATCATTTCTGTCTGTTTATTTCTTAACATCCAGATAAGTTTCTCATCAAGCGATATTGTTACTCTCTTCTTCATCTTCTGATCTCCTCCATGGTCTGATAGGCACATACATTCTGGTTCGGCTTCCAATCATACCCATATTATGTTGAAAAAGACCATAAGTACGTGGGAATTTTTTGTAATAAATCAGTTCCAAAATGGAAAAATACGAAAAAATTCTTGCCTCGAATTGTTACTTTTCTTTATCTACGAAACTTGAACAATTCCATTCATCCAAGGATGAACCACACAAAAGTACTCATATTCACCAACTTCATCAAATGTATTGGAAAAGGTTGTTCCAGACATGAAAATGCTGCTATCAAATTTTCCATCTGCTCCATCTGCAGGATTTCCACTTGTAACTGTATGAGCTGCAGTATCTACATTGTTCCAAATTACTTGCCCTCCTACCGCAATTACAATCTCATATGGAATATAGCACTCATTTGTTTCCTCACAACCTGGAACACCAGCTCCTTCTGGTATATTCACCTCAATTATTTCAGGTAATGTTTCTGATTCCATTGAAATCTCATCCAAAGGCTGTTGACTTTCAACAACTGGAACTCGTTCTTCTAATAACAAAGTAAATTCTTGTTGTTCAGTTTCTGATTCTTTTACAATCAATTCAGGAACATTTTTTTCAGGTTCTGGAGCAGGTGTTATTGATTCTATCACGGATTCAGATTCTAATGATCGTGGTTCTGGAATAGCATCTGGTGAAACTGCAATTAAGGCAAATACAATAAGTGCTAAAAATGCTGTAACTCCAATAATGGGATACACAATTTTCATAATTCTTGGCTGAATCGCCAATATTTTAAGATAAAAAAATGATCGAAACTAGCTGATGGATGTACTGATAATAAGACATCATAATCTACGTTAATATATTCCACTTAGTAACTTGCATCAGTAACATGGAACAAGGCACCGTAAAATGGTACAACCGTACTAAGGGCTATGGTTTTATCGAACGAGAATCTGGTGATGATCTGTTTGTACACAAATCAAATATCGATGGATTTTTGCGAGATGGCGATAAAGTCGAGTTCGAAATTGGTGAAGGCCAAAAAGGACCAAATGCTGTAAATGTAAAAAAGGTAGAATAAATATTCTCAGGATTGTAGATTTAAGATCACTCTGTTTTTCTTAGACTAAAACCTCTTTTTTCAAATACAGTTTGTACTAACTATTTTCTAGTTTGCATTTGTAGTGATCATGCTAGCCAAGGATTTGTCAATTTCATTAATTGCTAGTTTATCTCTTCCAATTAGATCAAACTTTTGTAGGATGGTTTCGAATACTTTTTCTTCTTCTATTTGTTCATTAACGAACCATTGAAGAAATCCAAAAGTACTGTGGTCCTTTTGTTTTTGTGCAATCTCGACCATTTTGTTTATGGCTGCAGTGACAGCCTGTTCATTTTTTAATGCAGTTTTACAGACTGATTCAAGAGATTTGAAAGTTTTTGGTGGGGCTTTGACTAGAGGGATTACAGCTGGAATTCCCACTCCATTTAGATAATGAACAATTTTCATCATGTGTAACCTTTCTTCATCTACATGTTGATAGAAGAAATTTGCTGCTCCTTCATAACCAGTAATCTCACACCAAGAACCCATAGCCAAATAGTAATTAGAGGCAAAGGCCTCCATCCCTATTTGATCATTCAAGACCTTTATCATACTGCTTGATATCTTCATTCTTAAATGACTAGCATTCAACCTGATTAAATATTCTTCTTATCTGATACTGATAATTTCTAATAATGAAATGTTATTTCAATAATCTGCGAACAGTATCAATGATATATATCCAACATTGAAGAATCTTGAACTATACTTTCATGTACTGTAATTTGACTCATTTTACATCAGACTGTTAACAATGCTTTTTTGAACTCATCTACACTTCTTTGAAAACCACAGTGTCTGCAGGTATGCCAACATCGCGTTTTTAGTACTTGTAAGGACTCGTGATATCCTACAAGAATCATTCTACCTTTACATATAGGACATGACAACGGAAGTTGGATTTCTTTATTCATTTCAGAGTCAATTCTTCTTTGCATCATGATAGTATACACGACTGTTTTTGATATATCGACTATGGAAATTCCTCTGTTTTCATGATTCCATTTTGGTAAATTATGCTTCAATGCATAAATGCATAACCAAATGCTTCTTCTATCATGACGTAGGTGTAAAAAATTGAAAAAAATTAATCCACTTCAATTATTTTTGTGGACCTTCCGTAGAAATGAAAAAGATGTAGTAAATCTCTATAATGCCCTCTCAGACGTAATGAGATTAGCTACTACTGGTGATATGCTTAATTTTGGATATTGGGATGAAGAAATCAAAAATCCTATTGACGCCCAAATTAAACTTTGTAAAATTTTTGGACGATTAGCAGAATTAGAAACTGCCAAAAAAAT
>JAEHKQ010000058.1 GCA_016838795.1 Nitrosopumilales archaeon | reverse complement strand
TTTTGGTACAAGGTCATCTTGGAACAGCAATTGGAAAGATGGTTTGTGGCTGTCGGTTCCAATCCTACTATCCAATAACTCCAGCATCCGACGAATGCGTATTCCTAGAACAGAACCAAATCCTAGAGATTGATGGCGATAGGCCCGGTTCTACTGCGGTAATACAAACCGAGGATGAAATTTCAGCAATTGGAATGATGATTGGTGGCGCACTAACAGGAACTAGATCATCAACCTGTACCTCTGGTCCAGGATTTTCATTAATGGCAGAGGCTCTTGGTTGGGCTGGAATTAACGAGGTTCCAATTGTAATAACATTATACCAAAGAAGTGGTCCCTCAACAGGACTTCCAACAAGACATGGTCAGGATGATCTACTTTTTGCAATTAACTCTAGTCATGGAGAGTTTCCAAGAATTGTTTATGCTTCAGGAGATATCGAAGAAAGTTTCTATGATACATGTAATTGCTTTAACTATTCTGATGTGTTCCAAGTTCCAGTTATTCACATGATGGACAAATTTTTGTCAAGTTCCGTTGTTACCTGTAAAAGATTTGATCCCACTAAAGTAACAATTGACAGAGGAAAACTGCTTGAAAAAATTGATGGCAATGATTACAAAAGATTTGCTTTTACAGACGATGGAATCTCCCCAAGATCAAAACTTGGACTTGAAAATGGAGTTTTCTGGAATACTGGAGATGAGAGTGATGAATATGGACACATCTCAGAGGATCCTCTTCAACGAATTAAGATGATGGACAAGCGTATGTCTAGGCTAGAGTTAATTGCTAAAAAAATTCCACAAGAGGAACAGATAGTATCTTTCGACATTCACGATTTTACCATAATCAGCTGGGGCTCTACAAAAGGACCAATAATTGATGCGCTAGAAATGCTGAAAAAAGAAAACATAGACATTGGCTTTGTTCAGTTCAAATTACTACATCCATTTCCTACAGATTACGCAAAATCATTGTTAAAAGATGCTAAAACTATCATAGATATAGAATCAAATTACACGGGTCAACTGAGTCAGATCTTCAAACAAAATCTAGGCAGAGACGTTGATTATTTCATTCTGAAATACACTGGCAGGGGAATGACAAGTACGGAGATTTATGATTCTCTGAAAAAAATCATTGAAAACAAAGCAAGTAAGAGGGAGATTTTGAAACATGGCGCTTAAACTCTCCGACTACAAAACAGATGTACACAACGATTGGTGTCCAGGTTGTGGAGATTTTGGAATTGTAAATGCAATCCAGATGGCACTAGCAGAGATAAATATTCCAAGAGACAAAGCAGCAATATTTTCTGGTATTGGCTGTTCCGGAAAAACTTCTCACTTCATCAATGTGTATGGTGTTCATACACTACATGGGAGAGTTTTGACATTTGCTCAAGGTGCAAAGATCGCAAATCCTGAAATGACAATTGTTGCTGCTGGGGGGGACGGTGATGGTCTGGGAATAGGTGCAGGACATTTTGTCGCTGCTGGTAGAAGAGATGTTGACATGACTTACATTATTTTTGATAATGGCGTATATGGATTAACAAAAGGACAAGCATCTCCTACTCTCAGATTAGGAGAACAAACAAAATCACTACCAACTCCAAATACCAATTATAATGTAAATCCAATTGGACTGGCAGTGACTAGTGGATTTACTTTTGTTGCACGTGGGTACTCTTATGATATTAAACACTTGAAAGATCTCATAAAAGCTGCAATACAACACAAAGGTCTTGCCTTCTTAGATGTGTTGCAACCTTGTCCCACCTACAATGATATCAACACAAGGGATTGGTATGCTGGTGTAGATATGGTTGAGGAAGCTCAAAAACGCCATTCAAGAATTTACAAATTAGAGGACACGGAATTTGAACCAACTGTTCATTTTAATGAAGAATCTGAACTTAATGAAAAACTGAGTCAGGCACTAATTAAATCTCTAGAATGGGGCAACAAGATTCCAATTGGAATATTTTACAAAAATGAACTCATTTCTCGTTATGGTGAGAGATTGACAGATAGAATCCCAAATTATTTAGAACACCCTCCAGCCAAACAAAGAATTTCTTCAAATGGCAAACCTATTACCAATGTTTCAAAACTATTAGACTCATTTGAGGTTTAGAACAAACTACTATCAAAACCACCTAATGTATTATTAGCAGGTTGAACAAAAGATTAGGTTATCGTTGAACATCACTGAGGCAAATAAAACATTTCGCAAATCTATCATCAAGGGTTTCTTTGAACCCAAACTCCTTAATCTAGATTTTAAAAAATCAAATGTTAAACATCCTGATATTCCAGATGACGGCCTCATGCAGTCTAAACTATTGCATATCTTTTTTGATGTTGATACAGGCTCAGATTATCCAGACGGCGATGAATGGTTTATCGTAGACTTGCTTTTTCCATATGACATCAAAATTCCAGATTCTCTTAAAGGAACAGATTATTTTACACCCTTATCTGTAGAAAATGGAAAAAGCTTTTGGCATCACAGAGAACTAATTCGATTCAAATATGGCAAATCAAAAAAACTCGAGGATTCATTACAATTTATTGAAAAAAAGTACAAAGAACTTCATTCAATGTTAGAACCTCTTGAAAAAGATCTCAAGTAATTATCTTCCAACCATTTTCCTTGAATTCGAATTTTTTCTGACCAGAATAGACTGTTTTTAGCCTCCATCTAACATGTTCAGCATCAAATCTATAGACCACCTTTGACACATCACTTGGTAATTTTTGAGGATCTAAATGGTATGGCAATAATTCTAAAACAAAATCAATTTTTTCAATCGAAGTGTTAAACCACTGCCTTTCAATAGCATCAACAACAAAGCTGATTTTTGGTGAACCTGAAAAATTTATTTTAATTTTTAAAAGATGTTTTGAACCACGTCGCCTTCTCATTTCTTTAAACAAGAACTTCAACTTATCCCACCTGCCAAATTCAAACCACTTGAAGAATTGCTCATTGAACGGCAATGGAATATCTAGATTTAACATAGTTGCAAAATCTTCTTCATTCTGTTCAATCTCCTCTTGAATAACTTCAAACCTTGAATGCAAAACTCCATAACATACTTCAATCTCCCAAGGAGAAAATCCATAATATTTCAAATGAGCTTTTAGTGGTTCTTTACTCATTAAATCAAAAACTCAAAAATTATAATTAAAGTTTCTAGACTGTTTGGATGTATTTCCAAAGATAAAAGGAACTAACAGTCACAATCACAAAAAGCATGGGTTTCCACGCAAAAACTGGAATATTTGGGGTTGATAGCTTTATCTTGTAATTGTCAAATACTGTATGTACGTATTTTTTAATTCGTTCGTTCCAAATTTTATAATCAATCTGATACTTTTTCATCATTTCTTCAATCTCATAAATTACTGGAGTTCTTTGACAAAACAAATGCTGTAAGTAATCTCTTGAAACTTCAACCTCGGCATGAATAGCAATTAGACCTTTTTTCATTTCTAACATTCTCAAATGAAGTTCCCACGGTTTTTTGAGCTTCAAACTAAGTCCATTTCCTATCTGTGAAGGCTGTTTGTGTTCAAATTTTACCTTGGTGAAACCTTCTTTTGTAAAAATCTTCATCAATTCCTCAAAATTCTTTTTTACAACTAATGTAAGTTGTTCAACTCCTGTTTTACTATCTACTTTAATACATTCCTTTATTCCATCTAGGAATGAAATTGATTTCGGATATCTTGTAAGATATTCCATAAAATTTGCCTTCAATCCTTCTATTTAAAGCAGTGCAATTAATCTAGAATCATAAATGAAAAAGATTTTTAATTTTTAGTTCGTTTGAGACAATTTCCTAGTCCACGTACATAAACACATTGATCATACGATACAGCTAATTCCGTTGGTTTAATTTTCCTGTCTGTTAACCTTGCTTCGGAATCTCTTATGATTGCAAACGGTTGTGTTTCAGAACCCTCACCCATTTTGTGATTTGCTATTGATGCCAA
>JAEHKQ010000057.1 GCA_016838795.1 Nitrosopumilales archaeon | reverse complement strand
AGCATTTTCATCCAAAAAATATTGATCTATTTGCAGGAATTGAGTCAAGAGGGTTTCTTCTAGCAAGTGCTATGGCTATAAGATACGATAAAGGAATGATCATGATTAGAAAAGCAGGAAAACTCCCTGGTAAAACTGTTAAACAATCTTACTCAATTGAATACGGAAATAATATAATAGAAATTCAAAATAATTCTATAACAAAAGGAGATAGAATTCTCATTTGTGATGATTTGCTAGCTACTGGAGGGACAGCAAAAGCTTCAGGAAAATTAATTGAAAAGATGGGAGGTAAAATTGCTGGTTTCGCTTTTATTATTGAGTTAACAGAACTAAAAGGGATTAAGGAAATCAGCAAATACAACTGTAAATCATTGGTGAAGTACTAATGGAGCAAAAGGCAGAAATTGGAATTTTTGGCGGTACAGAAATTTATGATTCTGGTTTATTAGAAGATGCTAAAGAAATTACTCTAGATACGCCATATGGAAAAACCTCTGACTCTATAACAGTTGGAACTTTTCAAGGTAGAAATATTGCATTCTTGCCAAGACATGGCAAAAAACATTCCATACCACCTCATATGATAAACTTTAGAGCTAATATCTGGGCATTCAAAGAGCTTGGAGTTAAAAGAATCATAGCGCCATCTGCGGTGGGAAGCTTAAAAGAAGAAATAAAACCAAGTCACTTTGCCCTTCCTTCACAATTTTTAGATTTTACAAAATCTCGTGAAGGTTCATTCTCAAAAGATGGTAAAGTTATTCACATTTCTGTTGCCAATCCGTTTTGCCCAGAACTTCAAAATGTAGTAGTAAAGACAGCCACAGAACAAAATGTCACTATTCACAAAGACTGTACCTATGTTTGTATAGAAGGACCTAGGTTCTCTACAAAGGCTGAATCCAAATTCTTCAGAAGTGCAGGAGCAGATATTATTGGTATGACTTTAGTTCCGGAATGTCAGTTAGCTAGAGAGGCTCAAATGTGTTATGTTTCCATCTCTACTGTTACGGATTATGATGTTTGGGCAGAAAAATCGGTTACTGCAAAAGAAGTAATTGAAACTCTTTCAAAGAATGTTGAAAAAATTAAAAAAATGCTAATTAAATTAATTGATGAAATTCCACAGCAAAGAGGATGTTCATGTGATAAAGCCTTAGCCGAAGCAGAATACTAATCATCTACAAAGGATTCTTTTTTTAGTCCTTCTGGCAAAGTTAGGTTTCCTTGTAATAGGTTTTTTTGAATGGATAAAATGACTTCTTCAGAATCATAGCCAAGTTTTTTCAATTCTTTTTCTGTTGTTTTTGAGATTTTTGCACCTACATTTTGGCCTCCAATTCTACCAAATGCAATGGCAGTGAATCTAAAAGAATGCTCGTCAATTGTAAACGTGCCAGTTATTTTTGCTGCCATTTGAGCACCGTGAACATTGTTAATATAAATTTCAAGATTCATTTTAAAATCTAAATTTCAACAGCTTGGTTTCTGTGTTCATCAACTAGAAAACTCCAATGTGCGTCATCCTCTACTTGAAAATTCTTTACTTTTAGTGGAATTATTTGTTCATCCAAACATTCATGTTTTATTTCAAAATTTTCTTTGAGTTTAACCAATTTCCATTTATCTTTTCCTTTTTGAATTTTACAAACAGTAACGCCCCACTTCTCATCGGAGTCAATTGCAGGCATTCCAACAATTTCTGTAATTGCTTCAATTCCCAGCTGTTTTTCTTCACAAAATCTTTTTTTACATTTTCCACATCTCCAAATATCCACAGAGCCGATTGTTTTTTCATCAATGTTTATGTTTATTACTCCGAAGTAAACTGGTTGATGTTTACAACTTTCTTGTTCAACTGTCAATGTTATCACCAGAAAACAGTTCTATTTAGTTCTTGCAGCATCATATGCTTCTTCTAAGACTACACCAAAATTATCTACAATTTTATTTTGTTTGAATTTAATTCCTTCTCTTTCACACATTTTTCTATACATGTTTACTGCAGTAAACCTTGGATGCATTGCTTCAAATTCTGTTTCTGTGATGTCAATAAATGCTCCAAGCTCGATTAATTTTTTTGCAGTATTCAGTGCATCGTCCAGTGAAATGCCAAGTTTTTCTGAAATAATTTTTGCTGTCATTTTTCCTCCAGTTGTAACCAAAAGAAAAATCTTAGCTTGATTTGGGCTAAGTTTTATCTCTGAGATCAGATCGTTTTCAATTTTAGAAAAATCCAACAATCAATAAAGTTTTGACCAATTAATTAAAGATCATTAGTTTCGGTAATTAGTAAAAATTTTCAACTTTTCTCTTTCAGAAAATTATAGATATATGATTCATTGTGAAAATCAAAAATACTTTATATTTGGTAACTTTGAATTTTTTATAATTGGCTAGCTATAAGGGGACTTATTCAAACGAACTGTCATTAAATTTTATAATTCCTATAATGCTAATCTTGCTTTTAGGCATAGTCTACGTAATGACACAGCGTGCAGGCTCTGGCTTTGTAAGTTTTATTCTCATTAGTGCGGCAGCATTCACAATGATTTACTGGGCAAAAGTTTTGAAAAAAATGACCAAAGAGCAGAAACCCAAATACATGATGAGAGAGCACGAATCCAAAAGTTGGGTATATGATCTTATTAAAGGTGAACAAGAATTTGTCTTCGTTGCTGAAGTTCCTGGTCCAGAAGATAAGATAATGGTACGATTGATAGAAGGAATTCTTTATGTTCGTGGTTCAAGTGGCTTTTCAAAAGAGGTTCCAATTGAGGGCTCTATTGATATGCAAATTTTTGATTTCAAATACAGAAATGGTGTTCTTACTCTGAAAATAAAAAAATTATAGACTTTTTACTAATTCAAGTTTTTGTGGCAAGTATTTGTCTGTAATATTTGTTAATCCATATTTTGAAAATGCTTCTAACTCTGCTTTTCTTTTTAATTCTAAGAACTTT
>JAEHKQ010000056.1 GCA_016838795.1 Nitrosopumilales archaeon | reverse complement strand
TATTAGGAGCAAAGTGGCACAAGTATGCAACTTTTGCAAGTATGGGAGTATTAGCTTTGTTGGGTTATTGGCTAATGGCAATGTTGATTTTGTTGATGATGTCACGTAATCCTGGAGCCCAGCCGCTGGATGATATATCTCCATTATCTAAGAATAGAAAACTGAGTTACATTGTGATAATAATACTTGCAATTTTGTGTGCTCCATTACCGTTGTCACTATTATCGTAGTAATACACGTGCACCATCTGAAACTATAGTAACTTTTTGTCTGGGTCCTTGTGTTTTGAGGATGTAACCCATAACATGTTTTACACTATTCAATGAAATCATGTTTAGTTTTTTTGTATAAAGTTCTGGTAGGACGGAAACAAGACCAACTTGAAATTTCTTTTGAATTTCTGTCAGGAATAAGAGATCTTCCATTCCATCAACATATTTAGTTGGATTTTTCAGTCGTTCACTGCTTAATTGGCCTTCAATAAATTGCATAATTGCCTGTGAGCCAATTCCATTTTGACATTCTGCCAATAATATTGCAAGGCCATCTTTTTTGATTGCTGCATTGCAATTCCAAAGGGAATTTAGTGCCTTTCGAAGTGAATCATTACTCGCATTTTTTCCAGTACTTATTACTATGGTTTTATGTTCACCAACATCTTTTACAGCAGACGATTCAAAGGATTTTGAGATATCCAAGGTGGTGGAAGGATGTCCCACTGCTAAATCTATAATTCCATTAGAATTTGCTACTATCTCTATTCCATGAATTTCAAAATTGTCAGTGAATTTTTTTGCTTCACCTAAACTTTCTGTGTTGTGGCCAGGAGATGGAAGATTTTCCTTTCGTTTAGCATATGCTGATAACATTTGTTCTTGACCAAACTTTTTGATCAATCTGGTTGCTATTGTTTCAAATCCAAACAAGCCATCAAACTCCATTTCTCCAACAAACACAAGATTAGTCTTAGAAAGTTCAGAATCTGCAAATTCTGAAATTGTGCCTCCCTCTGGGAGTGTTTGTTTTACCTGATTCAAAATTCTCTTATCTGCAAAAATTTGTGGAATTGGTTTGGATTTTTGTTCACACATTAAAAATAATGTTGATAAAACTTTTTGAACTGCTTTTGAATTATGTAAAAGAACAATCTCATTTGGTTTTGAAATATCTAATGTGCCCAGTTTTTCTTGTATGACGGAATCTTCGAGTGTTTTACCATCAGAATCAATGTTTTGATCAAGATTTTCCTGCTGAATATCAAGAACAACGTTTGTGATTCCATAATTAAGCCAGATTTCGGGCACACTCGAATCACAATACAAACCAAAATAAATCCAGTAAAGTAAATTTTCGCATGGAGTTTGTAAAAGAGTTTGCAACCTTTTTGCACGAAAAAGGAGCTATAAAATTTGGAGATTTTACGCTCTCAAGTGGCAAAAAAAGCTCTTACTACGTGGATTTAAGAATGGTTGCTAGCTTTCCTCACCAATTTCGAAAAATGATAAAACATCTTCAAAATCAGATAATAGAAAAAGTTGGACTAGAAAATTTTGATTATATTGTATCTATTCCAACTGGAGGGCTTGTAATTGCATCGTCCCTAGCTTTTGAAATCGTGAAACCATTGATCTACGTTAGAAACAAACCAAAAGAATATGGTACTTCGAAATCAATTGAAGGATTCATTGAACTAGGAAAGAAAGTTCTAATGATTGATGATGTTGTAACCACTGGAGGTTCTATTATCAATGCAATTGAAACACTTAAAGAAGCTGGAATAATTGTATCTGATTCCTTTGTAATCATAAATAGAATGGAAGGTGCTACCGAATCCTTAGAAGCAAAAGGAGTTAAGATGCATCAACTGACTGATATTTTTGAAATTACTAAAATTCTACATGAACAAAATTTGGTCTCAAATGATGTTTTAGAAAGTGTAAGTAAACAAACTGGTTCAAAATAAATTTGGCAGCTCAGACAAATGCCTTCACATCATTTTTCAGATATAACTCTGATTCTTCATTGCGGCCAATTAATCTTACAAATAACTCGTTTTAAAACTAATTGAAATTCAGTGGGCCCGAAGGGCTTCGATCCCTTGGCTCACCGGTTATGAGCCGGTTACTCTACCAAGCTGAGTTACGGGCCCCACACCCAAAAAGGTTCTACGCTGAGTATAAAATGTTATAGAGTTTTAACAGTAAGCTTCGTAACAACTATCAAGTAACAAGTTTTGTGCAGAAATTGAAATGTCTGCAGTTTGGATTAATTCATCTGGGTTTTGTGAAGATTTTTCTAAAATTTTTCTCCAAGCTGCTGCATGTCTAATGTCAGCTTCAGTATGAAGTTTGAAGTATTGTATAGCCTCTTCACTTGAAATTCCATAAAATTCTGCCAGACCGTCTAGTTTTATCTGACTTATTTTTGGAATTTCTTTTTCAAATGCGTACATTGCACACGCCCCACCTTCATAGGTACTCATTAAGGAAGATAACATGGATACTGATCGTCTTGTTTTGTCTAATCCTTGATATTTTTCAATCTCATCTTCAGAGATTCCCACAGCTCCAGCAAATTTCGTCCAAAATTTAATGTGTGATGATTCTTCTTGTTGGTTTTCAACAAGTTCATTGACAAAATAATCTGGGGCCTGTTGAATGATTGGAGTCATAAATGATGGAACAGCTTTGACAAGCTGAAAATATTCTTTGGAATAACCAGCTAGTGAAGATAATGATAGTTTTCCATCAGACCACATTTCATAGAATGGATGCTTTAACAAACTTCTTTCTTCAATCATTTCATCAATTTTTTTAATCAGAGAATTCATGTGACTAGTCCTAATCAACCAATAAAAAAATCTTTGTGAGTTCCAAAAGATTTTATGGATAAATTACCCGATGCAAACGGGCTCCAGTGGTGTAGACCGGTCAAGCATATCGCCCTTTCAAGGCGATGATCTCGGGTTCAAATTCTCAAAAGATGAAATTCCCGACTGGAGCACCAAGATTTAATTACTAATTAAAAAGAATTTTAGCGGGACCGTATCATTGGATAGAAAAAACATTGAAGTCAACCCATTACTTGAGACGTACGGAAAATATATCAAAAAGATTAATGATGCTCTAGAAGCTGAACTTTGTCTCTATTCAGAGTCAGAATTCATTAAACCATTAAAGTATTCTCTTGAAGGTGGAAAAAGAATTCGTCCCATCATTCTTGTACTTGCAGCTGAAAGTGTAGGCAAGGTTGATGACAATACATATTCTGCAGCTTGTGCAGTTGAGTTTTTGCATACTGAATCTGTAATTCATGATGATATTATTGATGATGAAACTTTACGTAGACAAAAAGATCCTTTTCACATAAAATATGGTTATAATGCTGCTATCCTGACTGGAGATTTTGTTTTAGGGTTAATCCTTAACATTTCATCAAGACTCGATAATCCAAGAATAGCCAAGGATCTCTCTACTACAGCCATGCTAATGAGTGAGGGGGAGATAATTGAAGGAATGCTTGAGAGTAGTGAGGACGTTACCTTTGATGATTATCTCAAAGTTATTGGGTACAAAACATCAACTGCATTTGAGGTAGCCGCGAGACTGGGTGCAATCCTAGGTGGAGGAACAGAAGAACAAATTGAGGTGCTTACAGAATATGGAAAAAATATTGGAATTGCTTACCAAATTAAAGATGATCTTTTGGATTGGAAAAATGAAGATAAGTTATTCAATCTCTTAATCAAAAAGAGTAATGATCCACGTATTGTTTTTGATAAAATGGAAGAAATGTTAAAAGAGTATTCAGAAAAAGCAAAAGTTAGTCTCAGGAAAATTCAAGATAATGATGCAAAATTGAATTTAGAACAATTAATTAAATTTACAATGTTAAGGGGAAGCGCTTAAGCTTATTGTTGGTGCTGCAGTTCCTGCAAACTGTATTATTGGATCTGGGAAAACGCCTATTCCCACTATAAATATTATTGAGAAGATCATGACAGCAATCACAGATTTTGGTTCTGAAATTCTTTTTTCAGTTTCTCCTTCAAAGTACATTTTTCGAATAATCCAAGCATAGTAAGCTAATGACAAGGCGCTGTTTAGAACACCAGCTATTGCCAACCATGGCGCCCATGCAGCTACAGGTCCTGCATCAAGTGCAGCTCCAAACAACATCAGCTTACTCCAAAATCCATTAAGTGGGGGAACGCCAGCTAACGCAAGAAGAGATATTACCAAACCCAATGCTGTTATTGGCATTCGCCTTCCGAGTCCCTTGATCTTATCAAGGGAAGACGTTCCTAAAGCAATGATTATTCCAGCAACAGCAATGAATGCAGCACCCTTCATTACTGCATGATTAAGAATATGGAATAATGAGGCCTGAATTCCAATGTCGGAAAATGGTGCAATCGAAATACCAATCAGTATGTAACCAGCATGACCTATGCTAGAGTAAGCAAGAATTCGTGCTAGGTTCTTTT
>JAEHKQ010000055.1 GCA_016838795.1 Nitrosopumilales archaeon | reverse complement strand
ATGCATTATAAAACTAAATAGGCATGAATTATTCTTAACAATTATAAGCGAATAACAATTTTTTAGATATGTTGTTCCGGGGAGAGGTTTAGAGTTTCACTTTTGTGGACTCGATTTTAGTTATGGTTAACAAAGGTTTTCCAAAATTTGGTATGTCGCAAGCTGGTGCTTTTGTTGCGGCACTCAAGAACTATAATTTACCTGACTTTATCCTTGAATTAGTTGCAAAAGATTGTAATTCTGATCTTTTGGAAAGAGGACGAATTGATGATAGATTGCAAAGCATGAATGATCAAGCACTTCAAGTTTTACATCAAGTATTTGTTAATTGTGATGAAGATCAAGCTGGAAAGTTTGCGCAGTTCAGATTTTTTGCATATGTATCCAGCATGTACCACAAATGTGAAATTCTGATCGATGAAATAATTCCTGGAGCTTCTGGGAAGAACCACAAAGTTCCTGTTGCTGTTAAAAATAATGGCATGTATATTGCAGTTGCCACTAACAAAGCAACTGGTAATCCTGTATCAAAACGCGAAACTGCCAAATTTTATTCTATTGTGGATGATATTAAAAGGGGAGACCACGGCACTCAATTAGTAGAAGCAATTTATGGTTCATCTGTAGGTTTTAAAGGAGAGGCGCTTGTTGAACTGGAAGAACTCAGTAAATCAAGAAACAATGATGGAGAATACAAATTAGACTTTAAAACAGCAAATTTTGAAAATAATATTTATTCAGTTATCAAGCGTTAGTCTTTAGTTATTACTAAATCCATTTTATTCCTCGATTTTTGTGATATTTTTTCTCAGCTTTTGAATGTCTCAGTCGTACATGAAGTATAGCATTACAGTAAAGACGTTTGGCACCATTCTGCTATAACCGAAAACTAGACGTGTCAAGTGTCAGAAACATAGGTTTGTCGCTTGTTTTTTCAAAATTTTTTCCGTATTGCTCAAACGGTAAATCAGCATAGAAATGTTTAGTCCATACATCATGTACATCATCAATGTATCTTTTGTGTCCGGTTTGTCTAAGCAATTCATGTGCAAGCTCATGTGAAACAACAGTACAATTTTTTTCTGCCAAAAACAAAACATCTTCAAAATTTTTTGGTTGTTGCCACCATACCATACTAAAATTTTCTGCATGATACCCCTCACAAGTACAATCTGTATAAATTGGTCTAAAATAACACAAGTAGAAATGGTAGATGCCTTCACCACGTTCTGTATGATCTTGTACAAGAGTTGGGATGTCAAGTCTTTGAAAAATACTCCTGGGTTTAGTGATCATTTCATCTGTTTGAATTTCAAAATCTTTTAAGAAGTGTTGTTTTATCCAGTTTTTATAAAATTCTGCCATCTTTTTTACATATTCATATTCAGCTTTTCTCTTATCAAGATCTTTTTCTTTTATTACAAAAATGAAATGAAGTAACATTGTAAGAAAAAGAGGCGGTTATGCTTGTCCTTCTATTCCCATCAGAGTTAATGTAGAACGAATCTTTTCGATCTTTCGAATCTTCCACGTAATTGTTTCTCTTAGTTTTTCTACGGTATCAGATTCTATTTTTGCTAAAATATCATATGCGCCAAAAGTTCCATGAACTTCTTTGACACCTTCTAGATCTTTTAGCTGTTGAATGATTGATTCTTCAGAACCAAGTTCACAATTAATTAGAACATATGCAGTTGCCATGATTATGTTAATATGATGGGATATATCAATAAACCGATTATTTTCAACTTATTTTTTAGACATTTTAATTATTGAGTTCCAAATTTCTTTTGGAACAGGCATCACTGACAGTCTAGAAATTCTAAGTAACTCCCAATTTTTGAATTTTTTTGTTTTTTCATTCCACTTAACGTGACAGGATTCTGCAATTCTTTTTTATATTTTACATCAACCACAACAAATCTTTCATTTGTTTCTTCGGGATTTGAATATGGTTTTGAAGAAACTTGCATTATTCCAACTACTTGTTTTTCATCACCAGAATGATAGAACAAGATCAAGTCACCTTTTTTCATATTATTGATGTGTTTTAATGCAAGATTATTGTGTACTCCGTCCCAGACTGTTTTTTTATCTTTTTTTAAAATAGAAAAATTATAGCTTTTTGGTTCTTGTTTTACTAACCAGTAATTTACCATCTGCAAATGCGCTTGTTATTTAGTATTTTTTATTCCTTATCAAATTGTTTTAAAAAAATTAATTGTTCCCCGGTTCTGACTCGCACAGGATCATTGGTGATAGCCATTCTCCTCCCTGAGATCTATAACCGGGGTTGCCCAATGTTACACATCTGGGTGAATTAGAAATCATTGGCATCATTACGATCGACATCATTCTAATCCGTCTATGTGTATGCTCTAAGGGCATTATGAAATAAATCTAGTCAAATATTAATCCAGACAGTTTAATTTCGAAGCCTACGACTGAAGCTCTAATCTTAAAGTTTTCCTTGACTTCAGAATCAATCTCACCAATAACCCCAAATGGTTTGTCATTAACAAGAATATCAGCTGTCTTTCCTTCAGCAAAAATTGGATTGGATGATGTTTTGGTTTTACATTCAATATTAAATCCAGTTTTTAATGCTGATTGTAGAATTGATTTAATTTCTGAAAAATTAGCATCGTTATGTACACAAACACAAGCTAAATGAATTTCTTCTTTAATTGGATTACCTTTTGAAAAAACAGTTCCAATTTCAAATAGTTTTTGTGGATAAAGTTCATGAATGTTGTTTGAGAGGTTATTTACTAGTCCAGCTAGAATTGAATCACGTAGAATGGTATGTTCTTGACTTTTAGAATTCATTACAGAAATAATGTTAGAAGAATCACGTTTAGTCAGTTCAAAAAGTATACGTGTGCTTGTTAAACTTGTATTATAGGCCTCCATATAACCGAGGCCAATCATTATTTGACGTAGGTTGTTTAAGACGTCAGATTCATGATTTTTTTGTCCTAATGTTTGTGAAGGAGATAGATTTGGATTTAGATTTTCAATTCCATAACCCAGAGTAACTTCTTCAACCAAATCCATTGGTCCAAATATATCAAATCGATATCTAGGAACTACACAGGAAATAGTTTTGTTTTTGGGAGTTGCGTCAAGCCTGCATTTTTTTAAAGCACTAGCAATGTTTCTGGATGATAAATTTAGACCTAACATAGTGTTTACCAAATCTCTATTGAGAAGTATTTTTCTTTGTTTGAATTGGGGAGTAGAATTTTTTGCTCCAGAGATTTTAACTGTACAAAGCTCAAATCCTGCATTTTGAAGTGTTGTAGCTACAACAGATAACATGTCTTCAACATCGTTTTTGCCTGTTCCTGTAACTTCAACAAAAAGATTTTTTGTTTTTGTCGTAACTGTAGTCATAAATGAATTGATTATTGGCGGAAAAGAAACAGTGTTTCCTAAAGAATCCATAATAATTGGAACTTTATCTGAATTTCCTAAAATATATCCATAGTCCTGTCCAACTTCTGAATTTTTCAGAATTTCAGAAATGGTGTTTTCAGTAGATGAATTTAGTGGAACAAATTTGTGGTTTCTATTAGTTGTGGTATAGGTTAATGGAAAAGAAATTGTATCTAAATCATGAATTCCAATTGAAGATTTTTTTCTCTTTCTTCCTATTCCAAAGTGAAGATCTTCTTGCATTACAATAATTTGCTGTAAAACTTTTTCGTCGATTTTTCTGTTTAAAGCAACAATTCCAGTTACAAAAGGCCTTACCTTACTTACAGTTGTGTTTACATTGATTTGATAACCTCCGATTTTTTTGATTTTTAGTTTAACAGCACCTTTTTTTGAACCTAAAAGACCTTGCAATCCTAAAGCAATTCCAAAATCAGTTGAATAATCAGGACGGTTAGGACTATATTCAACACGAACAATATCATTTTCTTGAGATTCTATATCTAAGCCAAGAAAAGGAAGTGTTTGCAAGATTTTTTGTCGATTAGTTCTTCCAACTAATTTTTGAAGTCTGGGCAGTTCAAGTTCAACTACTGGCATTTTGTTACACTCCTTAACCATTTCAGGTTGTTATTGTAGAATTCACGAACATCATCTAGTCCATACTTAAGCATAGCAATTCTCTCAATTCCACCTCCCCATGCAAGAACAGGTTTTGTAATTCCAAGAGGTTTTGTAACTTCAGGTCTGAAAATCCCCATTCCAAATAATTCTACCCACTTGTCCAATCTTTCATTATACACCATTGATTGTAATGAAGGTTCAGTGTATGGGAAAAATGTTGGCCAAAATTTTACTTTGTCAAGACCCATTCTTCTATAAAATTCTCTTTGAATCCCCATCAAGTCTCTTAAAGTTGTGTTTTTTCCAACAACAATTCCTTCAACTTGATTAAACTCAACTAAATGTTTGTAGCTTACCTTTTCATTTCTAAAAACTCGACCTAGTGAAAAAACTCTTGCTTCGTCTGGTTTATTATCAGCTAAATGTTTTATTGTAACACAAGTTGTATGTGTTCTTAAAACCATCTTTCTAGCTTCGTCTATACTCCAAAGATATCTCCATCCATTCTTGTGCATTTTTGAGACTTGCTGAATTTGTTTAGATGTGCCAATTTTTTTTGAAATAAAACCATCAAGATAAAATGTATCTTGTAGGTCTCTGGCAGGATGATCTTGAGGGGTAAACAAAGCATCAAAATTCCAAAAGCATGACTGACTTAGGTTTCCAAGAATTTCAGAAAAGCCTAATGTTACAAAGATTTCTCTAATTTCATTAATAGTGTCTTGTAAAGGATGAGTTTTTGCTACAAAAATTCCTGGAATGTCTGCTTCAACATCTATTGCGCCTACACT
>JAEHKQ010000054.1 GCA_016838795.1 Nitrosopumilales archaeon | reverse complement strand
TTGCCAGAATTGCCAGCAATGTTGGTCTTTCTGAAAAAACAAAACGCTATGCAGTAAAGATTCTAAAAAAAGCCGAGCAAAATAGAATTTCAGCTGGAAAAGATCCGATGGGAATGGCAGCATCTGCTCTATACATTTCAACCCTTAGGATGGGAATGAATTGCTCGCAGAGGATTATAGCTCAGGCAGCTGGTGTAACTGAGGTAACACTTCGAAACAGGTGTAAAGGTCTGAAGTTACTAGACAACTAGGCATTAACATTTGATACGAACTGTTAATGGGTCCAAAATAAGACCAAAAACTGTTTGGGTCTAACTTAGATCGCTTATTTTCTTTTCAAAAATGTCAATCATTTCGTTAACCAGATAGTCTCCATCATGTACATGTTTTATTCCTGCTATTTTCTTCATTCGAGTCATTGTTGTATTAGTAATTTGTATTTGTGGCATACAATAGTTTGTTATTAGCCACATATAAGCTCCTTTGTTACAAATTTCTAATTCTTAATACTTTTTTCAAGTCTCAAAGTAATTTAGCTAAATCGAAAATTTCATACGGACTCAATTCTGCAAATGGAATTTTGACGTAAAAAAAGTACACTTCTATAGTCTATAAGACAAAGAGCACGTTCTATGTTGTAGAATGGCACGTACAAAAGCTCAACGTAGTGCTGCAGGTAAAAAAGGTGCTCGTACAAGAAAAAGAAATGCAGCCGCAAAAAAAGGTTCTAAAAGAAAGAGGCGTTAGAATCAATTTTTCCTTTTTTAAAAATTGAGTAATTATGAACTTTAAATGTAAAAACTGTGGAAAGGAATTTGAGTTATTCAATAGTGAATTTTGTTGCATAGAATGCCTCAATGATTATTACCTTAAAGGGTACGCAAAATACTAGGTAATCAATCAGGAATCCAGTATGACTTTATTGAGCATTACTCAACCAAACATTTTTAGAATTTCATGCCCAGTTTACCACATTTTTCACATTTGTGATTATCACAATCCATAGTAGTCAACGGTGTATCACCTTCAATAGTTATGATGTTATTTGCTCCACACGCTTTACAAACAGTTGGATAATCTATCATAAAAATAATCAACAGATTGTGAGATAAAACAATTTCATAACGTTCTTGGCTTATTAATGGGTTGAATACTAAAACCGACTGATAATGGCTCAAACTAAACCAATGATCAGCATCGAGAATGTTGTTGCGTCAGCAACGATTGATCAAAAACTAGATCTCATAGATATTACAAAGAAATTTCCTGATGTAGAATGGCATCCAGACACGTTTCCAGGAGCTGTTTTTAGACTAAAAAGTCCAAAGACTGCCACATTGCTTTTCAGGACAGGAAAGATGGTATGCACTGGTGCAAAATCAGAAGAGTTGGCACGAAAGGCAGTAAAAACAGTGGTTCAAAAGTTGAGAAAAGGCAAAATCAAGATAAAAAAGGAAGCTACGGTGACAATTCAAAATATTGTAGCGTCTATCAACCTTGGTGGTAGCGTTCACTTGGAACAAGCTGCAAGAACGTTGCCAAGAAGTATGTACGAGCCAGAACAATTTCCAGGTTTGATACATAGGATGTTAGATCCGAAAACCGTAATTCTGATTTTTTCT
>JAEHKQ010000053.1 GCA_016838795.1 Nitrosopumilales archaeon | reverse complement strand
TGGCATTCATGGAATGACAAAGCCCTAAAAAAGGCAAAAGATGAAAACAAACCCATTTTCCTTAGTGTTGGATATAGCTCATGCCATTGGTGTCATGTAATGGCACACGAGTCATTTGAAGACGAAGAGATAGCAAAAATAATGAATGAAAATTTCATTAGCATCAAAGTTGATCGTGAAGAACGTCCTGACGTTGATGATATCTATCAAAAAGTTTGTCAAATTGCAACAGGACAAGGTGGTTGGCCACTTAGTGTTTTCTTGACACCAGATCAAAAACCATTCTATGTTGGAACCTACTTTCCAATTTTGGATTCATATGGAAAGTCTGGATTTGGTAGCATCCTGCGGCAACTTGCCCAATCTTGGAAAGAAAAACCCCAAGACATTAAAAATGCGGCTGAAAATTTTCTGCAAACATTACAAAAAACTGAAGTTGTTAAGAAACCATCAAAACTTGAAAAAACAATTCTTGATGAAGCTGCAGTAAACTTACTGCAAATGGCAGATCAAAACTTTGGTGGATTTGGACAAGCGCCAAAATTTCCAAACGCTGCTAACATTTCTTTCATGTTTAGATACTCGAACCTTTCAAACATTTCTAGGTTTCAAGAATTTTCATTGAAAACTTTGAAAAGGATGGCAAATGGCGGAATCTTTGATCAAATCGGTGGTGGATTTCACAGATATTCAACAGACGCAAGATGGCTTGTCCCACATTTTGAAAAAATGTTGTACGACAATGCATTGATACCAATCAACTATGTTGAGGCATATCAAATTACTAAAGATCAATTCTATCTTGATGTTATAAGAAAAACCTTAGACTATGTCTTGAGAGAAATGACCTCCTCTGAAGGGGGATTTTATTCTGCACAGGACGCTGATTCAGAAGGTGAAGAAGGCAGATACTATGTTTGGAAGAAAAATGAAATCAAAGAAATTTTAGGCCAAGACGCTGATGTTTTTTGTCTTTACTATGATGTAACAGATGGTGGCAATTGGGAAGGAAAATCCATACTATGTAACAACGTCAATATCTCATCTGTTGCATTTCAATTTGGAATTACTGAGGAAAAAGTAAAGCAAATCATAGAAAATGGCTCCAAAAAACTTCTTGAAGTTAGATCAAAACGAACCAAACCTGGATTAGATGATAAAATTCTTACATCATGGAACGCACTAATGATTTCGGCATTTGCTAAAGGACATCTTGTAACTCATGAAAAGAAATACTTGGAAGCAGCAGAAAACTGCATTTCCTTTATTGAAAAAAATTTAATTCAAAATAATCAACTATTAAGGACCTACAAGAATGGTTTTGCAAAAATTCATGGCTACCTTGAAGACTATGCCTATTATGTAAACGCATTACTAGATGTTTTTGAAATTAATCCAGAGCTCAAGTATTTACAACGTGCAGAAGAATTTGGAAATTATTTAATTGAACATTTTTGGGATTCACAAACGAATAATTTTTTCATGACAGCAGATAACCATGAAAAATTAATCATTAGACCCAAAAACAACCATGATTTGTCACTACCATCTGGTAACTCTATTGCAGCTAGCTTGCTCTTGAGACTCTATCACTTAACCCAACAAAAGAACTTTCTTGAAATCTCTACAAAAATTATGGAATCCAATGCATTAATGGCAGCAGAAAATCCATTTGGTTTTGGACAGTTGTTAAACACGATTTACATGTATTTGCAAAAACCAACTGAAATTACTTTATTGAATACTGTTAATGCTGAAATCCTTAATTCTTTGACGAAAAAATTCCTACCAGAATCCATTCTTGTTCTAGTAAGGGATAAATCACAACTAAATAATCTCTCAAAATATCCATTTTTTGCTGGAAAAGAATTTCCAGAACAAAAAACCATTGTATTTGTATGTAGAGACTTTAGTTGCTCTTTGCCTTTAGCCTCAATAGAGGAGATTGATGAGGCATTATTGACAAAAAAAGGCAAAACTTGACTTTTACATTTAAAAAGAAATTTGCTGGGAAAAATTAAGAATGATGAAGCCTATCCAAAGGGATCACATACTCATTATCGAAGATAGCGTAGCTACCACAATACTTTTGAAAAATTATCTTAATAGTATGGGGTATCAAGAGATTCATACTTGCCAAGATGGCAAAATCGGAATTACTACTTTCAAAGATCTAGTTAAAGCAAAAACGGACCCAATTGTTCTTTTAGATTTTGTGTTGCCCGACATGGATGCTAAATCCATTATGACACAACTACTCGAAGTCAAACCAGATGTTAAGGTAATACTTTCAACAGCTACTGAAAAAACTGATGAAGGTGTAACAGAATTAATTCGTCGAGGTTTGTATCAATACATGGAAAAACCAATTCGATTTGAAAAATTAAAACAAATTCTTGATACACTTGATGAAGAAAGAAAATA
>JAEHKQ010000052.1 GCA_016838795.1 Nitrosopumilales archaeon | reverse complement strand
CTCGGGTTCTGGTTCTGGTTCAGGAGTTGGTTGTGTAACTTCTGATTCTGGTTCTGGTTCAGGAGTTGGTTGTGTAACTTGTGGCTCGGGTTCTGGTTCTGGTTCAGGAGTTGGTTGTGTAACTTGTGGCTCGGGTTCTGGTTCTGGTTCAGGAGTTGGTTCAGAAATTGGTTCAAATTTTGGTGCTTCCGGAAGTATTGTACTGAGTGTCGTACTATTTCCTTGTGCATCTAGATATATGCTAGCAGATTCCTGTAGTTGTTTTTGGGGAGGTTCTACTGAATTTTGAACTTCAAGATTAAGATCTGCAATGCGTCTTTGAACATTTGAAATTTCGGTTGTTTCATGAGTAATGTGCTCAACTAATTCAGCTGTAAGTGTTCTTACAGAATCAAAAGTTTGTTCAGAAACTTCGTTACTCCTACATTGAACTTTGGCATCAAACTCAAGCATTTTGACTGATTTCATTTGTTCATTTAGTTCTTCAAGTCTTGCTTCTAACTTGGCTTTGATTTTATTTTCAGTTTCTTTTAATGTAGAAAGTTTGGCTTTGTATTTTTCGCGAATAATTTCCGCGTCTTCTCTCATTTCATCATTGTCAGAAACAATATCAATCAATGCCTTAAGACGACGTAGTGTTAATTCTTTTTCTCGCAATAAACGCTGTGATTCAAGTCTCCATTTTGGAATGTATATTATAATATTATCTTGGATTACTAATTGCTCAAATGGAATTTGTAGTAAACCTTGTGATCCACCATCGATTCCAACAGATTGAAAGCTGCCATCAATGTCAGTAATTCTACCTAAAACTCTACCAATGGAGGTACCATACATGTCTTTGACTTGTTTGCCAACCAGCAGGATATCGTCATTGCTCATGCGATAGGGTTTTGAGATCCATATAACCGACTGGGGGTTAGGAAGCTTTCTGGTTTTTGTAAGAATAATTTTACCAACCTAAAAACACGCGTGATTTTCAGAAATTTTAAAATCCTAAACAAACTCCACCAATATCATGTTAGAAAAAGAAGGGCTAGAACAAATATTGCATTTTGTTTCCAAACGCTGGATTGACATTACCAGGGACCCTGACAATAAAGCATTGAAAGCATTACCAACCAATTTTTGGATGAACTCTGTTGGTGGAAAAGCTGGAAATGGGAGATGGGTGACTGTGTTGATGTACACAGAAAACGAAGAAGACGCAAATGCCTTCAAAGAAGTTTTACTAAGATGGCAATCAAAAGGAATGCAAAATAAACCTGCCCAAGATCTGATTCAGTTAGGAAAGAAATAGAAATTAATAATTAGAAAACTTCTCACTCATATTGTCGGATAAGTTTTCGATTAAAGAAAAGAAGATGTTATTAGATCATTTTTCAAATGCTGATCAACCAGTTTTTGCGATAATTACTCCAAAACAAGTAGATCGTGGAGCACTCATGTCAAGATATAGTAGAACTGATAAAAGCATGCGTCGAGTTTTTCTTGATGAATTTTTAAAAAATCCAAACAGAGGTGAAGAATTCTATAATCGAATTTTACTGGAATATGGGGATGATTCTGTAGCTGAGTTAGGTGGAGCACAGATTGCGATTGAAGGCTTGTCAAACATTGCAGTTAAAAAGATTGAAGATAGAAGAATCGGTTTATCATATTTAGAAAAATCTTCACGTTATGTAATTTGGGATAAAAAAATTAATGGAAAATACAAGTTTTATCGTGAACCGACTATCATGCATTCAAAGTTTGCAGATAGTTATTTGGAAGCATGCAATTTGGATTTTGATGTTTATTCAAAAAACATTCAACCAATGATCACATACGTCAGAGAAAAATATCCAATTGAAAAATATGCATTCAAAGATTCAAGAGATGGAAAAGAAAAACCATTTTCAAAATTAAAACTAGATGGAGACATTAAGACAGCTAACATAATTTATCGCGGTTCAACAAAAGCCAAAGCACTAGATATTCTACGTGGATTGTTACCTGCGTCTACTCTCACAAATGTTGGAATAACAGGAAATGGCAGGGCGTTTGAGTATCTACTTACTATTCTATTCAGCTCAAACCTGCAGGAAGAGCGTAATTTAGCCTCAAAAATAAAGTGTGAACTAGACACTACTATCAAGTCTTTTGTTCGCCGTTCCAATGACAAGTACGGGAATGCACTTCAGAAATATCTCCAAGAAACAAAAAATTATGCCTCAAAAATTGCTAAAAAACAGAAAGGGCTTGTTCCAAAGAAAGGAATTACAAAACTCATTGAATACGAAACGGAATCAAAGTCACTTAATAGAATAATTGCTGGAGTTCTTTACGAACAGTCATCAAGTATTCCGCTTAGTGTTGTACTTTCCAATGTCAAAAAAATGTCTCTGGCAAAAAAGACTGAAATAATTAATTCATTTGCTAAAATTAGAAAAAATAGAAGGCATAGACCGCCTCGTGCATTTGAAATGGCTTGGTATACATTTGATTTAATTAACAATTACGGAATGTTTAGAGACTTTCATTGACACAGAGCTCTAACACTAGGTAGACAGCTGCTAACTACTGATCATGGTTATTCCATTCCAAAAGAAATGAAAATTCTTGGAATTGAAAAAGACTTTAAGGATTGCATGTATCATACAAAAACTGTTTTTGATAAAATTAGGAAAGGTTACCCAGAGCAGGCACAATATGTAGTTAATTTTGCATTTAACTATCCATATTACATCCATTTCAATTTGAGGGAGGCTTGTCACTTAATTGAGCTTAGAACAGTGCCACAAGGACATTCTGATTACAGGAAGGTTGCACAGGACATGTTTAAACAAATTAAACGTGTTCACCCAAGACTTTGTAAAATTATAAAGTTTGT
>JAEHKQ010000051.1 GCA_016838795.1 Nitrosopumilales archaeon | reverse complement strand
TCTTTTAGGAATCTTAATTTCAATTTTCTCAAACAATCCTATTTTTGCACCAATCATTGGAATCCAAACAATTGGGTTTTTCTATATTTCCTATCTCAGTTTATCACATTCAGGATTTAAAAGAAATAAATCAAGTGTAACCCGCGTTCAAACCAAGGAAGAAAGAATGGCTAATAATATTTACAAACTTGCAATGATTGGAATTGCAGGCATAATACTATTTGGGGCTTACATGGCGTTTGCTGGCTATCAAACTGATATTTATCCCCTTGACCTATCCAGAGGCCATTTGGAAGGAATTGGGGCATCTTCTGACCCACAAACAATTTTGGGACATCTTAAAGCAATACAGGGATATTTGCCCGCCGAGGGAAACGCAGTATGGATTTTTCCAACTGAAACTACAAACTTTGCTAGAATACAAGCAGATTTAGATGTAATGATTGCAAGCGTTGAAAAAATTTCTACGGTGCCAAGAGACAGCTCTGCATTTCATACTGGAATGCTTGATGTAAAAGAAAGAGCAGAAATTATTCAAGAAAATATTATGGATGCCACACCTTACATGTACGTTAGTGGTTCCAACGTTCTTTTTAGTTCTATTTGGGTTGCCACCATTATAGCAATTTTTGCGATTCTTAAGAGAAAGAAGGAACAATTAAAGGCATATGATGTTTCTGAAGACGTCTAGGAAATATTTAGCTCGTTTCTAATTTCATCAACAGCTCTAATTCCATAGATATCTCTCACCTGTTTTATTCTAATAGACTCCTTCAGCAAATCTCGACCAAGCTTATTTGTAAGGATGTTTAAAACATCTGAAAATCTAATTTCCCATTTGTCAGCACAATCAAATATTTTGCTTACAGCCCATTGCCGAACTTCATGAGGAATCGGCATTTTTTCTTGGGCCTCAATAGAAAGTTTATCAAACAAATTGATAATTTGCGTTGTTTGAGATGCCATGTTTTCAAGATCTTTGACCTCACCATATTTTGATTCTGAATTCATTCTAATGTTTGACTGATATTCTGACAACTTCAAAAGGGCCATCATTTCCTTTGAGGTATTGCTTGCTGCCCTGTTTGTGACATTTTTGAGTTCTTGCAATTCCTGAAAAATATGGTCGGTTTTTTGGTGAAATTCTGAGGCTGAGGCATCATACCTTCTTACCAAATCAGAAATATTTGAGATCTTTTGTTCTATAGAATTAGTTTTAGCAGTAAGATTTTCAAGCGATTCTGATTTTGTTGATATTGTCTGAAACTGTTGCTTTAATCCTTCAATGACTCCATTTAGAGATTCTATTTGTACAGCATTTTCAGAAATAGACGTAATTCTTCTTTTGATATCATCTAGATCTTTAGCAACTGAAGGCGAAGTTTGAGACTTTGCAGAGACCTTACGTAGATCATCTCTTACCTCATCGATTCTTTGTGATATTTTGATAATCATTTGGGAATTATTCTTTATAGAATCCATGCTTTGTGAAATCTTTTGAGAAATTTTTTCACTATCAGCTGCCTTTTGAGATTCTTTAAGATGATTAACCTGAACCTGTAATCTAACAGTTTGATCATTAATCTTTGTAACTATGTTAGACTGTCCTCTAATCTGGTTTAAACCCGAGAAAAGCTTCTGAGTGTCTTCTTCTAGAATTTTTACTTGTCTTGACTGCTTTTGGATGTGTTCTAAAGTTGAAGTGAGTGAATCAATCATATTTTTCATTGATACCAAAATTTTTTGGTTGTCAGTGAAGATTTTTGTCATGGACCTGATCTCCTTTGATAAGGTCTTCGTTGAATCTGAAACAGATGCAACCTTTTTCAGCAGTGCCGCAGGAGTCGGGCCTTTCTTAACAATTTTTTTAGTTTTTGATGATTTTGTAGTTCGTCTT
>JAEHKQ010000050.1 GCA_016838795.1 Nitrosopumilales archaeon | reverse complement strand
GAAAATTTTGTTCATATGATCAATCTTTTCGTCAGTAGGTGACTTGTTCATCAAAGCACCCCACTTCATATTTGGAATTTTTGGAAGAATTTCGTTAATGTCTTTCATGATTTATCCTTGTTTTCAAACTGATATTATACCGTTCGCTATCAAATATTGTAAACCACCAGCAAAGTCTTCATCAGAAATCAATCCTTCTGACCACCATCCAGCATTGTTTTTAACCCAATCAGGAATTACTGATTCTGTACCCTCTTGTCGTTCAGTTATTGGAACTTGAATGATTCCTTCTTTGATCATATATTCAATTCCAGATGCAAAGCTTGAATCATCAATCTGTCCATCTGACCACCATCCAGCATTGTTTTTTACCCAATCAGGAATTGTGATTTCTTGTGTGACTATTTCTTGCTTTGTAGGTTGGATTCCACCAGGTCCTAATTCCAAAATACCCTCTGCAAGACCTGCATAGGTTTGATCATAGTTGATGCCCTGACCAAAAATTGCTACTTGAATTCTGTAAAGATCCTGAGATGGTATAGTTATTTGCTGAGTGTTAATGCCCTCCATTGCCATTATACCTGGATTATTTGGATCAGTGCCCATGTTTGAAATTAATTCCATGCCACTTTGCTCAAAAAGACTGTATCCATAACGGATATCTTTCAAGAGAACTCCATTTTCATCAAAGAATGTAAATTCAAATGGAATTACATCGCCGCCACCAAAACTACTTTCCCATGCAATTTTAATAGTTGCGCCGGAATCTGATTTAATTTCAAGCGAATTTTTTTGAGTTTCTCCTTGAGGTACTAGTTTGAAAAGCATGGTTGATTTATCATAATGGCTTGGACCTAACACATCGTTGATTCGTTTTAATTCGTTTCCTGAAACCATAAAGTGGATAATATTATTGTCTTTATCTGAATATGGATCCACTATTATCACTCTACTATCAACCTGAACTCCATCAACGTATCCATTGAATGTACTTTCTGCACTGTATGGAGAAAAGCTTTTTGGAACTTTGATTTCTTCATGAACCACTTGAACCTGTGAAACATAATTTGGATCCCAATTGAAAGGCATATCAAATGAAATTGAATTATCAGAATTTTTAAATTGAAAGTTTGATACATCGTCGTAATATGTTTTTATTACAACTGGAATAGATTCAGCTTGGGCTTTTGGAATCTCGAAATTAAATTCCTCTGCGATACTTACAAAGAGTTCAAAGAATAATGGATCTGCTAAAAGTGTTTGTGGGCTAGTGGCACCTACGATGTCTACTTTAAGATAGTATAATCCACCTTTATCGAAAATTGGGCCTTTGATT
>JAEHKQ010000049.1 GCA_016838795.1 Nitrosopumilales archaeon | reverse complement strand
TTGAGTTACTAGCAAGACTACTATTACAGAAATAAGACCCAAAACTATGTCAACATCTTCAAGATATTCAAAAACAGTTGTGATTACAATTAATGAAGTTATAATAACAGAAATTATTAGCGAATGATAAAACGATGATGGGTTGATTAATGTAAGTGAATATCGTTTGTGAATGCGAGAAACATCATCTGTAGAACTTGACATAGTTTTTTCACGGAGCTAGGAAAATATCAATTAACCATGAGGCGACAATTAGACTGATCGGTATTGAAACTACAATTTTTGGATCAATCTTCCATCCTTTTGTTTCATCTTCAAAGAATCGGAGAAGGCCTGCACTTGATGCGGGTAGTGGAGCCCCTTTCTTTTTACTACTCATAGTTATTTTTCAAAATCAAAATATTAGCATAAAAACTTTGTCACAGGTTTTTTAGTTTGGCTATGTTTTCTATGAGAGAGTTTATTGATTTGAGAATTTTTTGTTGTTTTTCATGATCAGATTCCTGCTCAAGTTCTTTGGACAAAGTTTCAAGTTTTTTTTCTAAAATCTTAAGGGATGGAGAAGTTTTTTCTTTCTTGGTACCTTTTTTGGTTTTAATTTTTTTAGATTTTTTAGGTGTCCTTCCGCAGTTTACGCATAATGCGTTTCCTTCTTTCATTACTCTAACGCCCTTACAATAAGGACAGGGTTCACCAAGCAGTGTTGCTCCTTTCAGTAACATTTCTACTGCTTTTTTGGTAAGATCTGGCATAACATATTCTAAAAAATTCCTTGTAAAAAACCATCTATAGTTATGTCTTCAGATGAAAGAAATTTGATATCAGACAAGGCTTAATAGTACGTGTGAATGAAATTATTTCGGACGAATGGCAGTAATTTGTAACACTTGTGGCCTTCCTGAAGATTTATGCGCTTGTGGTGAACTTGCCAAAGATAGTACAAAGATTGTAATAAGATTAGAAACTAGACGTTTTAAGAAAAAAGGTACAATGATTGAAGGATTAGATCCTAAATTAAATAATCTTGAAGATGTGGCAAGGGAATTAAAAAATAAATATGCATGCGGAGGAACTGCAAAGAACGGATATGTGTTTCTTCAAGGAGACCACAGAGACACCATAAAAGAAACTTTAGTTAAATTGGGATTTGCTGAATCAAGCATAGAACTTCATTAGAAAAAACTTGGATTTCTCAAATAAAGCATTACAATCATTAGACATTCCATATTCTGCTTTAATTTCAATTATTTTTGGTATGATGGTTCTTTCCTTACCTATTGGTGCATTTGTTATGTTTAATTCTGATGTTGGTGATGAAATAAATTTTGAATATCCTATTAGTGGATTAGATTTTTTTTCTGACGAAATTAGTTTTGAGTTTCTAGATTATTTCGAAATTGGTGACATATTCATTGTAATGTGGGTTATTTTTGTTATTTTGTTTTCTATTTCAATAATGGGCCCCAAAAAAAATTTTCTCGAAACACTTGTATCAATCATGACACAAGGAAAACACCTTTTACAAACAAATTATTTAGTGACGGCAATTAAGTGGTTCAGCATTTTAATTTTAATTTCTGGAGTTATAAATTTGATTCAAGAGGGTTTTGGTATAACAATAGAGCCTCCTTCTTTTGAAAACGAGTTAACCCAATTTTTCTATGTCAGTGTGTCACCACTAATTGAAGAGTTGGGATTTAGAGTTTTGTTAATTGGGTTGCCTCTTTATCTAATGTATTCACGCAAAGCATCCTTCCAACATTTTTTCAAATCTTTGTGGAATCCTAGTAATTTAGATGTCAATGAAACAAAAAAAGCAATAATTTTGATAATAGTAATTGGTATATTTTTTGGTGCGGCGCACATTTTCTCGGATGAATCATGGAGCAATGGAAAATTTGCGCAAGCAGCTGCTAGCGGAATAATTATTGGTTGGGTTTATTTTAGAAGTGGATTAGTTCCTGCAATCTTAATTCACTGGGGAACAAATTATTTTATTTTTTCATATGTTTATTTGGTTGCAGATATTAACATGATTTCAGTTCAAGAAGCTTTTTCACATTCATTGATTATGATATTTGAGATCTTGTTTGTATCTTTGGGCATTATCTCCATTGCAATAATGATTGTAAGAAATCATTTTTTCAGAAGAAAGGAAAAATTAGAGGTCTAAAGCTATTTTGAGTCCTTTATACCTATTTCTGATGGTAACTTCTGTTACACCTGCTGCTTCGGCAACATCTCTTTGAGTTTTATTTTCACCATTTGTTACACATGCAACATAAAGTGCTGCCGCAGCTAATCCCATAGGATCTTTCCCTGCAGAAATTTTGATCTCTTCTGCGTTTTTAAGAATTATTGCTGCCTCACGTTTGGTTTTTTCTGATAGGCCTGCTATGCTTGCTATTCGTGAAATGCAGTTTATAGGATTAACAACAGGCATTTTCAAACTGAGTTCTCTTAAAAGTAGTCTATAGCATCGTGCTATGTCCTTTCTTTTAATATTGCTGGCATTTGCAATATCTTTTAGAGTTCTTGGAGTTTCGGTATCACGACATGCTGCATATAGAGCTGATGCTATAAGAGCTGAGATAGAACGGCCCCTAACAAGACCCTTTTCAAGTGCTTTTCTGTAGATATAAGCTGCTTTTTCAATTACAGCATCTCCTACTGCAAGTTTATCCTTAAGTCTGTCAAGTTCGCTAAATGCCTGCCTGAAATTTCTATCTACAGGTTCGTGTACTTGGCTTCTACTATCCCATGTCCTTAATCTTTCTATGGTACTTTTCATTGAAGCTGACAAAGGTTTACCAGTAGCATCCCTATCTGTTGGTCCAATGATTGTTGCTAGTCCCATGTCATGCATTGCTAATGAGGTTGGAACGCCAGCACGACTTCGTCCTTCATGTTCCTCTTTTGAAAAAGATCTCCATTCTGGACCTGATTCTGCAACTTTTTCAGTAACTACAAAGCCACATTTACCACAGAAATTTTCTCCAGTGTTTGCATCAGTAACAAGTGTGCCTTTACCACATCTGGGGCACTTCTCTTTTGCATTAACACTTTTTACCATTTACCAACTCGCCAAATCTTTAATTGCTTGTATTTAACTATTTTCTTAATCATCAGTTATAAATTTGACGTATTATAGTCGTAATTTACGAGCCTAATAACTCGGAAAATCTTTGGCACAAATTTGGTTTTTCATTCTGTGATATAGCGAATTTAAGATCTTCATTATTATCAATATCCATCATAATTCTTCTTACAAAAACCAATGAAGTGTGAGATGTTGTAGATTTTCCAGTTGTAAGATGGATTTTGTAACTATCTTCATCATAATGTGTACTCATAAGATTCACAGGCATACGGAACAATGCGTTTGTTCCGTCAAAACGCCTAGAGGGCACTATTAAAACAGATTTTGGAGCGTGTTGAAAGCTCAGAAGAAAATCAATGTCCTGAGTCTTTAAGAATGGAATGTCCTGTGGGAAAACTAATGAAGCATCAAAATCATTTTTTTGGAGAAAATCATCTGCAAGAGAAATAGCATCATTTACTCCTGTTTCATCATCCACAATTTGAATAGCATTAAATTTCTTAGAGAGTTCAAGCGCTTCTTGATCTTTTGAAATCACAATAATTTTATCGATTTTAGGAGTAAGTGATAATGTTTGTAAAATTTCTTCTAACATCAGTTTACAAAAATCAATTTTATTTTCTCCTTTTAGATCAAGTCTGGTTTTTGCATTAGAAAATGTCTTAACTGGAATGATTGCAGATGTTTTCAAATTAGACGCGAACTTGCTTCACAATAAATGATGCTAACGCATCTTCAGCTTGTTGGTTTTTCATTGTAATCTTTGTATCATAAATTTTCATGTCTAAATTCTGAATTTTTTTTGCAATAGATTTATCCTTTGTATCAATAACAATGTTAGAACAAACATCAGAATACATTTTTGCTAATCCATATGCATTAACATCTATTCCTGCAGCTTCCATATATTGTGCTGCTGGTCCACTAATTGCTTTATCACCAATTAATGGACTTATTGCAACAACTTTTTTCTTCATTTTGGATAGTTCTTTTCGGATTCCTTTAATTTGTAACATTGGGCCAATACTTGTAAGTGGATTTCCTGGAGCCAGTATCACAAGATCAGAATCATGAATGGCATTGACAGCCTGAGGATTTGGTCGTGCTTTGTCAGCTCCGATATATTGAATTCCTTCCACTTTGTCTTTGCCTCGGTGTTTTACCCAAAACTCCTGTAGGTGAAGTTCGCCCTTAGATGTAGTAATTCTGGTTTCAACACTATTATCAGTAACAGGAATTATTTTTACAGTCACTGCAAATTTTTCGCACATCCATTCTGTAATGTCACTCAAATTTTTTCCATTTTTCAACATATTAGTCCTAATTAGGTGTGTTGCAGCATCTCTGTCTCCAATTCTAAACCAAGTTTCTTCCCCAAAAACTTCCATTTGTCTTAGAAAGTTGAATGTGTCGTTTTTAATTCCCCAACCACGATCATAATCTAACAAATCTGCTAGACCATAAATTATAGTGTCAATGTCCGGGCATACATACATACCATAAAGCCAATAGTTGTCTCCCACATTACACACTACATTCAGATTAAGTCCTTGAGAGGCTAATCCTCTTACGAGTTTGACAGAACCCGTACCGCCAGCCAATATTGTAACTCTTTGTGTCAATTCTAGAACTCGATGTTCAGAAATCTTCACTTAATATTACTTTTTCAAAAAATCATTCTTCCAAAAAATATCAAGGAACGTTTATTAGTATTGTGCCTAGGTTACTTTTCGTGTCAATTACGATGCCATTTTTTACAATTTTATTGTCTGTTTTAATTATTTTTGGAACAAGTTCTCCTGTCTGGGCAGCCCAACTGGATGCAAGAATTAATCCAGATAGTCCAGATTTTAATTTTCAGGTAAAATACCAAAGAACAATTTTCATAGAATATAATGAAGGTGGCCAACTCGCGGATCAATTAAGAGGTACAATAGAATCAAAACGATTGACAGCTGATTCTACAAACCTTGCAATAGTAGATTTGATAAATCGAATTAATCAAAAATTGAATAGTGATGGCAGTGGTGCAATAGTTTCAGATTTGAATGTTGAATATTCTGCCCAGCTAGTTGGGAGAGAAATAAATACTTCAATTGACTACAAAATAATACTTAGTGGAACTATAACAGACCATATTATTCGCGAAAGACAAGGTCAGGCTCCAGCAATAATCGACGTTGGATGGAGAGGAATTACGGTTGAAGGTCCAGTAGTTATTGATGATACAGAAATTAATTTGCCAATTTCATTTATTAAAGATAAAGTACCATCAGTTTTTTCGTCAATTAAAGGAACTGAAGCCGAGGTTTTGTTGTCTGAAAATTTAATTAATGCTGAAGGAATTAAGAATCAACCTCTTCCTAAGTGGCACTTTTTGTTTGACCCAACTGGAATTAATGTTGATGCAGCTACGTTTGGTTTAGCTGAAGAGATTACTGGATTTGTTGTATCTGGTTTTACTATGGGGGAAAGTAGTTTGAGAGAAGGAAGACAAGTAGAAAAAATAGTTGAAGCACAGTTTACACTTGATAAGAGCTATATTGTAAGATCTGTTGAATCTGCAGATAGTGCAAATATTGCAGTTATTGGCTTTGGCGTGAGAGATAGTTTAGAGGGGCTTGAAATTTTTGGAGTCACTCCTACTGCACCAGAAGGTTTTGCAACAACATCAACTGGAGAGTTTCCAGTATCCGTCATTTATGGAATGGCTGCTATGGCAGCAATAGGCGGTGTTGGAATTTTCATCTATAGTAACAGGAAATTGAAACGCGAAGGAACGGAACAAACAGGAATCGATCCCTCACAATTAAAAGCTTATAAAACAAGTGCAGGCGCAGGCGGATATCAAACTATTAGAGGAGAAGCACAATTGATTGATGATTCTGATTATCAAAAAACTCGAAGTGTGTATGATGAGGAAAAACCTCAAGAAAGTACCAAATCTCAAAGTACAAAAGGTACCCTTCCTAAAGGTTGGAAGCCAGAATAGTGCGTGCTGGTAGTAACCCTCCTTCTGTTTTCACGATATTTCGCTTTGCAGCCTACCTGAACCTGGTACAGGATCCTAGGGTTCTGTTTGGCTTTGCTCCATGTGGGTCAGATTTTTCATTCCTTGACTGGAAATCTCAGGTTTTGCCATCATTGTACTCCAGATTGGATTTTTTTCTGTACTGTTGCCAATCATCTCTGATTATTCATCGCCGAATCACATTCCCGTATGGAGGGAGGAGTTTCCTCTGCCTTGACAGTGTCTCGTGCTCCAGCTCGCACTATGGAATACATATCATTGATTCAATTTCAGTTTTACGATTTTGGGAATTTTAGTTTGTTGAAATATCAAAAGATTGCAAAATCGAATTAACTTCACTCTCAGATTTTGCCATAGAATAATCGTCCAATAATTGTCTGTTTAAATCATAAAATGTATGACCCCACTTAAATTTGTCAAGCATTTTTAGAGAGTCAGCCTGAAAGCCTAAAATGTAAATTGCAGCCGAAATTGCTTCAACAGTAGTCAGTTTGTTGAGTTTGGAATAATTTACAGGATTCCCTGCAAAAAGTGGAGGCAGTTTTCTCTTTAATCCTATGAATTTTTTTGTAAAAGTTTTTCTGGCAAGATTCCATGAACAGTCTATTGCAGTGATTGAATTAATCAGTTTTTTATCATTAGGTAAAAGAGTTTTTTCTGCAAAAGGGTCTAGAATCAGCGTATTGCTTGTTGTTTTATGAACATTCTTTGCTAAACCAAATTTAACGAGTTTTGCTGCAGTACATTTTCTAGGATCATCTTGTTTTAACATTAAAACTTGAATTTTCAAAGTGAAATTTTTTACAAGTTTTAGATATTTGAATTTACTCTGGTAGAACGTATGTTATTTTATAATATAATCTAGATGGTTGGTCATCTTTGATCACTTCTACATTCCAAGTAGAATCTAGCAAGTTACCATCAGATGACTCTGGTAAGATAGTGAATTTTTCTAATCTAGCATCTATTCCACTATATCGAACCTTATAGTTGACACCATCAATTTCTACAATTTTATAGATTGCGCCAGGACCACGAGTTGAATCCGTTACAAGGCAATCAGATTCTTGACCTATAATACAAGTTCCATCCTCCGTACTTATTTTGATGTTAACGTTAGCTTCTTCACCACGTACGGGGGTAAGAAGTGAACCCTGTAGTACTCTTGGAAGCATTTCTACACCATCAAAGATTTTTTCAGTAACTGAAATTGATACAAATGAATCAGGGATTCTGTTAAATTTCTCTGTTATTCTTTTAGCTAATGAAGTTGGTTCTTGTTCGCCCGGAACAATTAGTAGCTTGTCTGTTACAACGAAGAATATTGAGTACACTCCAAATTCAGTGTCTGCAATGATTTCATATTTTCCCTTTGCATCATCTGAAATTGGAATTTCATAATCAAAAGTAAATGAACCAGACTGAGATGGTGCGACACGAGATGAAACACTACCAGATCTTCCGCAAATAAATGAACCACATGTAATTTGTAGCTCATCTTCATGAATTACAGTGACAACTATATTTTCTAGATATACTAATTTGCTGGGTCTTCCAGAAATGTGAACAGTTTCTCCTAAAGCATATTCATCTTTGTCGGTGTTTAATAGAAGAGTTAATGGTGCATCGCCACCAATAAGATATTCGTTATTAACCGTAAACATAGTTTCAGCTCTTATCTCTTGATAAATTGCAGTTACCTTATAGTTACCGTCTTTAAAGATTGTAACTGGGAGAACAAATGAGCTCTTAAAGTTTCCACCAGTATCTAGATAAACAGATGAATCGAAAATTTGTTCAAATGGAAATTTGCCTGAACTAATTATTATTTTTGCTCTATCTGGCACTACAAGACCCTCCATTCCTTGTTGTCTTTTTATGGCTGAACCTAAAACAGTAAGAGTTTCACCTGCATTGTAAATTGCTTTTTCTGTAGTTACCTGAAGTGGGGCAATTTCAAGAGTATCTTCTTCTGGATTTGGAGAAACTTTAAAGAAAACGGTTTTACTAACAGCATCAGATTTTATTACCACTTGATATATTCCATAGTTACTTAAACTGACGACCCTTTCGTTGTAAACTGTACTCTTCTTTTCATAAAGTGGCGTTTCCCAATCCCATGTAAATCTAGAATTGTCTGCCAAAGCTCCAAAAATGTCAGTGTCTCCATCTGGCTTTATCAAAGTAATGGTAATACCAACACCCTGTGAAACATTAGGAACAATCCCCTCAAGTATGACTTTTTCTCCAAAGCCAAATACTTCTTTGTTTAATTGAAGAGAGAAAAGCTTACCGATGTCTAGAGGGTCAACAACCGAAAAGAGAGTTGATGTTGAAAGTTTGCCATTGTCATAAATTGCTTTAACTTGGTAAGTGCCTGGTGGAAAAAATGAAGCCGTTAAAGGTGCCTCAACCCTAAAGTTTCCTCCACTATCAGGAATTCCAGTAAATTCGTATCCTACTGAAATTCCACTAGTGGATAATCGTTTTCCGCCTTCAGGTAAACCAATAATTTCAAGAGGACGGCCATCTTCAGTGGTGATAGATATAGAAACAACAGGAACTTCAAAGCTACTTCTAGCTGTTTGATCGGCAACATTTCCAAAAACTACCATTCTGTCCCCTACATCGTAAACGACTTTATTAGTAGAAATGGAAAACTGGACAGAGGTAGCTACAAACGCTTCTGGGTTTTCAACTACTTTGAAGAAGACTGTCTCTTGACCAATATCTTTGGAAACAGTTACTCTATAATCACCAAGTCTATCAGGATTATTGGGGATTGTAAACTCGTACCCAAATGTACTATCTCCTGCTAGTCTTACTGCATCTAATATCTTCAGAGTTCCAAGGGGGACTGGGTCCAAAGAACCACTACCAACTGGGTCCGTTGATAGAGCTAAACCAGTCTGAAGAATTTCTAAATCTAGAGAAGCAATGTACAAATTGTTTAATCTGCCTGAAATAATTACAGTTTCTCCTAAGCCGTAGGCTGGCTTGTCAGTTGACAAGGAAATCATTTTGTTCTCTTTTACGTCTTCTGTAACCTCAAATGTTGAGATTGCAGCTTGCGTTGAATATTGGGCAATTATGGTATAGATACCATAAGTCGGTGAAACTGTATCTATGAATATGGTAGTAGAAAATTGTGCATCTGGATTGGCATTAAGTTCTCCACCTCTTACAGCAGAAATGGTGGTGGTTGGAAACAAGGTGCCTTCATAGATTTTAATGCCATTAGGATTGATTACTTGAAATTTTAACCCCTCAAATGGAATAATTTCTGAAGTTTCAGCAAAGATGGTTGCGGTTTCCCCCGGAAGGTAAGATTCTTTATCAGTTGTAATAGTAAGGGCTGCTTGTTCTATTTGTTGGATATCAAAAATTTCATCACTAACAGAAAATTGTGTTTCAATATTTACATCGCCATATGATACAGAAACAACATAGATGCCCCCAGAGACACCAAGAACTTTTTGTAATTTTAGAGAGGTATCATATTCAAGGAACATATTTGGATATAGTGAAATAGTTTTGTAGTAGTTTGGGCCAGAGACCACTATATCAACAGTTTGTTGGTGGAAAAATGGCTTTTCTTGGAATATTTGTTTCGATACTGTACCACTTATTGTTGCAGTTTCATCAAATAGATAGTTTGTTTTATCAGAAGAAACAGAAATAGAAACAGAAGTGTCTCCATCTTCTCCAATTATTATTTTCCCATTGGTTGAACCAGCAGTTGAAGTTACAAATTTCCAATCATCGGGTGAGTTAGTTCCAAAACCATCGTAAAGTCTTTGCCAGGATGTGAAGTCATTATGTAGATCTGTTATAGTAGGTGTTTCATCAATTACATTACCAGATGCATCTCGTAGCTCGACTCGTTCTCCAAGATCAGTAAACCAAACTGATTGGTAAGAATATGTGAAAAATTGTCCAGATTTAATTATAGTTCCATCAGCAATTGTAAAGGTTTTTTTCAGGATTGTTGTTGAAGCTATTTGCCAACCACCAATATCTACTTCTTCATTAGTTGGATTGAAAATCTCAACCCATTCTGAAATAGTTTTTGAATCATCGCCTGGCGGGTTGATATCAATTTCATTAATAACTACATGATCAGCAATGTCAGATAATTGTCCATTTGCTGTATAGGGAATAGATCCCAGTACGAGTACTGCAAAAATCGATATAATTATCTCTAATTTCATATCCTCACTCTGCTAAAGGATTTAGTTAAAGCGCAAATTTTAGATGGAAATTGAGTAAAAGTTGAGCTTATTGTTAAAGTCGCATATACTGGCTGATTCATTCCTATATTTCCGTATTTATGTAAATAAGGCCTACGAAGAAATCATACGGAATTATCAGTTTTATCACAATTTGGACATTTTTTGTTTATGACTTTTTCTCCACACTCTGCACAGAATCCCTCTCCAATTTGTTTTTCTAAAAATTTTTGTCTATTTTTTACAAATAGTTTTATGCCAAAAAAAATTCCAATTGCAATTATAACAGCATAAATTGGAGCCAAAAATGGAAGTAACCCCAACATTAAAAGAAAAACTCCAGCCAACAAAATTAAATCTCGTTTAACGAAAAGCATTCTATCGTAGATAATTAAGAATTTGATAAAAAGATATGCCATAGCTCAGAGCCGTAAGTTTACTTCATTTCAAAGTCATTACTCTAACTCTTCTTCATTTCCTAGCAAATAAAAAATAATGACGTCGAACTATTCTAAATTAAAAACTGGTGGGATTGGCAGGATTTGAACCTACGATCTCTGGTACCCAAAACCAGAATCATACCAAGCTAGACCACAATCCCGACGAAACAGCAGAACATTCGCCCCAATTTAAGCTTGACAGATGATTATTTTAAATAATGATCATCAGCATGCGGGTTGTGCAGATTGAAGACTATGTTAAAGCTGGAAAAATAGTGTCTGAAATCAGAGAAATGGTTCGAGGAAAAAATTGGATTGGAAAAACTGTTTATGAAATTTGTGAAGAGGTTGAAGGAGAGATCCGTAAACGTGAAGCTAAGTGTGCATTTCCTGTAAGCACTAGTATTAATGAAATTGCGGCACATTATACTGCAGAACCCAATGATGAAATAACAATCTCAGATACAGATTTAATTAAAATTGATCTTGGTGTACAAATAAATGGCTACATTGCAGATACAGCAGTAACAGTATGTTATGATCCACAATATGATAACTTAGTACAAGCAGCTGAAGATGCACTTCAACATGCGATGTCTATGATAAAAATCGGAGTAAAGGCAAGTGATATTGGTAGAACTATAGAAAAAATTGTTAAACAAATGGGGTTCAAACCAATAGCAAATCTTAGCGGCCACTCTCTTGATCAGTACACAATTCATGCTGGAAAATCAATACCAAATATTTGGTCAATAGGCTCGTTTTCCTTATCTGGAGATGTGGCGTATGCTTGTGAACCATTTGTAACCACAAGTAAAGGTTTAGGATTTGTGAGAGAAGGTAAGGTCAAAAACATATTTGCTATGGTATCTAGAAAAAAAACCAAAAATGAGGAAGCTGATGAAATGCTTGATTTTATTTGGGAAAATTTTAACATGTTGCCATTCGCTTTGAGATGGCTTGTAAAGAAATGGGAAGTAAAAAAAGCGCGAGAACTTTTAGAATTTTTAATTAAGAAGAAAACAGTTAAAGCTTATCCCATATTGGTTGAAGCAAATTCTCAGCGGGTTGCGCAAGCAGAGCATACTTTTATTCCCACAGATATGGGGGTAACTGTAACAACTATTACTCATTAGTTTCGCCAAAAATTTTTTCGATTTGCAATATACCATCACAGGTTGGGCATTTTGATGTTTCAGCAAATAGATAATCTCCTTCTTTGAATTTTCTTTTAATTTCTTTAGAACAAGAGTTGCAACTTTCAACAGTGTATGAAGTCGTGATTTCTTCCTTTGAAAACATTATTGAGACACTCCTAAAGTATTGCCAACTCCAATCACAAGAATTGATTGGCCGGATTTTGTGTTTTCTTTAATCATTTCATAAAGTTGTGAACGTGTTTCCTCTGCTTTATCAGCAATTTTTTTGGTCATTAATGTGATTGCCTCTTTTATTGATTCTTTGATTACAATTGCAAAAACTGGTATTTTGTGTTTAGTTGCAACTTCTTCAATTTGAAAACGTTCAGTGCCAATTCCACCAATTGCAGCACCAAAACCATGAGCTATTGTTGCGGACTCTTCACCCTCAAGTTTTAATGATGCATCTATCATTATGATAGCATCAAGTTTTTGTTTTGATATAATTGATTCAATGCCATCACCTGGTCTTCCAACGGAAGCAGATGGTCCATCAGCCTTCATTAAAAGTAATTTCCTACCATCATATTCTGTTTGAGATAAAACGGTTTCAAATGCAACTGTTTGTTTTTCTGTATTTAGCATCATTTTCCCAACCACCATAGGTCCAATTCCATCTCCAATTGGCTGTCCTTGTTTAAATGCAGGAATTGCTTTAGCTAATGCATCAGCCTCCTCCATAACAAATGGTAGCATCATTTGTAGTGGAACAATTAATGGATAGTTTTTTTGTTTTTTTGCAGTTAGAAATAGATGGTTAATTATCTTATGAATAAGCTGTAGAGTTGTAGCAATATCTAATAGATTTTGAACTTTTGTTAATTCATAATTACTCATTTCTGGGGAAAGTGATCTTACATGCTCTCGAGTATAATCTTCTCTAGAGCGAACAAAGTGTCGAACCTTAGTAACTATGCCATTAGGATCCATATCTACTGGCATTATTGTAAAATAATCTAGAAATTTATCAATTATTAAGGCAGGATCTTTTTTTGGTTTTAAATTATTTTTAATATATTCGATCAACTCAGTTTTTGATTCATTTCTATGTTTTTCTAATTTTTTAAGACTCTTTTTGATTACGCTGGATGTAATTTGTAGTTGAATTCTTTGTCCGTAAAAAATAAAAATAATAATTGGAATTATCCAAATCAACATCATTAAAGGGTTTGAATCATCACCAAAACCAAAAAATTCTTCAAAATCAAAATTTGAAAAATCCAACAGACACAACGAATAGTGCTGGCAAATTAAATCATTCGTTGAGAATTATTCTAATTTTGATAAAATTTCTTAAAAACTAGTAGTTCATAGGAGATAATTAAAAATCTGCCTAAGAAGAGTAAAAAATTTGCGAGTGCTTTTATTATAGTTCCTGTAGGAATTTTTTGTAATATGCCACAAACTAAGCCTATAGTAAGCATAGAAAACGTTGTTGCGTCTGCATCCGTAGACCAAAAGATGGATCTTAATGAAATTACTAGAACATTTCCTGATGTTGAATATCATCCTGATCAATTTCCTGGTTTGGTATTCAGATTAAAAAATCCTAAAACAGCAACATTGATTTTTACTTCTGGTAAAATGGTGTGCACAGGTTCTAAATCTGAAGAACTGGCAAGAAAAGCAGTAAAAACTGTTGTTCAAAAGTTGAGAAAAGGTGGGATTAAAGTTAAAAAAAATGCTACAGTGACAATTCAAAATATTGTTGCATCAATTAATCTTGGCGGTAAAATTCACTTAGAACAAGCTGCAAGGACATTACCTAGAAGTATGTATGAACCAGAACAGTTTCCTGGTTTGATATTTAGAATGCTTGATCCAAAAACTGTAATATTGTTATTTGCATCAGGAAAATTAGTTTGTACGGGCGCAAAAAAAGAGCCCGACGTTTATACATCTGTTAATAACTTGCATGCTTTATTAGAAGAAAAAAATCTAATGATTTATGACTAGCTGACAGGTATCGAAAATTTCTTTATAATAAAAATTTAAAATAAATTATTTTATTTTACTTCCAAGAGGGATATCTTCTGTTACAGTCAACCAATATGGTTTGTTATCAACATCAGCGGCCAAGAGCATTGTGTTGGATTCAATTCCAGATAATTTCTTTGGTTTAAGATTAGCTATAACTATAACAAGTTTATCAACTAATTCTTCTGGTTTATAAAATTCAGCGCCGCCAATAATTACATCTCGCGTCTCATTGCCCAAATCTATTAATCCTTTCACAATTCTTGTTTTTTTAGGAATTTTTTCAATAGAAATAATTTTTGCTACACGCAGATCTAGTTTTGCAAAATCATCATACGAAACAGAAGGCATGTATTGTACTCCAGCCATGTTTTGAAAAATTCAAATCTAATATATTTAATGTGGGTTAGTTGGGCGTGGATTGCGGTTTAATCGTATATTTCAATACTGTTAATTAAGAATATTTTTACCGTAATAATGAAAATTGGCTGAAAATGAAGATGAAACTAGCATAAGAATTAACAAGAAAACCCATAAGGATTTGGTCAAAATACAGGGATCTATCCAGGCTAAAATAGGCAAACATATTAGTTTTGATGAGGTTTTACAAGAATTTATCCAGGATTATAAAAAACGTCATAAATAAAGACTATTAGTCGACCCAAGGTAAAAGGTACTTATTCTTTGGATGGTCTTTTAGGTAATGAGGATTCATTTTGTCCGCAAATGGTTCTAATGGATCAAACGGACAAAATACCCATTTTAGATGATTAAATTTAGAATCAAGTATTTTTGATAACCTATGTTCCTCTTCTTTTTTATCTCTTAAAATAGAGTTACGTTGTTCTTGAACTTTCAAGATTTGCTGTAACAGCTGATTATCCATTTCTCTATTTTCTTTAATCTGTTTTTTGGTTTTGCTAATCGTTTTATCAAGCTTTTTTACATCCAAATCAACTTTTTGGGTTTTTCGTGTTTCCTCTTCTTTTAACCTCGCTTGTAATTCTTGATATGTATTATCAAGTTCCCTTCTTTTATCGACTAATTGGCCGTATTCTTTATCATGTTTTTGATATGGTTCTTTTTGATTATACTTTTCATACTCTATAGCCTTACGAATTACTTCTAATTTCTCTTTTAATTCACGTTCTTTTGATTCTTTCAATGTACCATGAGACACATCATCTAGTTTAGATTTAGCTAATATTCTAAAATGTCTAGCAACATGTTTAACGTCATAAATTACGGTTTCATCCTCTCTATACATAGAGCTATTCATAAGATAGTTAGTTGAAACATGAAACATCATTCGTGCCAGCTCAACAGTTCTAAAATCATACTTTTTTGATCTATATTCACCGCCTTCTAATTCAATATCTAATAGAGAATTTTGAAGAATATCAATAAGAGTAAGAGCATTAATTTTATCATAAAAAGACTCTTTTTTCAGCTGATTTGAAAAAGGAAAAACTTGATTGAGGTAACATATAGAATCTTTAATGTTATTAATGATATTTTTGCGGTGTTGGGATTTACTCTTCTGATATAACAAATTCTGTGATTCTAGGTAAGTCTTTTGACCTTCTGATAACACATTTTGTGATAAATCCATATTTTACTAATTATCCATGTAGTATTTAACTTACTATTCTAAGTTAGTCTATGATGAATGAAAAAAACGGAGAGGTTGGCCTATGATGAATGGTAAGATCGAAGAAGCCACTTTGGAAAGATTAGGTGAGATTCGGGGTAAAACAGTAAGACGCGGTCTTGACAAAGCAATTAACGAATGTCTTGATCTACTAGAAAACAAGACTGTTACAACTAACGAAGAAGACAAAGTTACCAAAATCAAAAACGCCCAAAAAATTGATTGTTTGAACGATGATTGTAAGGAGGAATTAACAAAAAATGCCTCCTAAAAAAACCGTTAAAGATTCCGACTTGTGTGCAAGTGGCCTTACAGAACCTCTAGAACGAAAAATCATGGCTACTGCAATGAAACAAGGTGAAGATCAAATTAACATCGTAAGAGAAGCTCAAGCCAAAGAAAAACCAACGGAGGACTCGGACGAATGAGTCCAATTTTTTCTAATCTTGATAATTTCCCTTTTACATTTCCAGATATTGATAGGCCCTGGCCTGATTTAGACGAGGATTTTCACTAATGCCATATAAAAAAATAGGTTTTCTCAAATTTTCTTCGATACCCGAATCGATAAAGATTATTTTGAAAATAAAAGAGGATGCATGGCTTTGTAATTTTTCAAAATCATTCTGTGAAGAAAACAAAATCAATCCAGAAAATCTAAAGTTTAACATACTAAAAGATTCTAAAAATAAAATTTGGTTTGCCCAAGTTGGAACTGAGCAACCCAGTCAATCAAACAAACCTACACCGACTAAAATGGAGATTCGATTACATTGAGTAACACAACCAATATTAATAAAACATTCACTCCACAACCATGTTCTTTATGCCTTGAAGAAAGCAAGCTGAAAAAACATCTTTACAAATCTAGGCATGAACTTCTCTGTCATGCAAAACTAGTTCATAATGGCATAGATATTTTAGCATTAAACGCTGCTCGCTTGTTTGGACAAGGTAATACTTGGAGGTTCCAGGGTTGAGCGGTGGACATTATAAGCCATTGTTTAATAATTGCGCAGCTTGCAGCCATGCCGGATTCTGTGACTCCAGCCATTACAGACGGCACTTGAGCCAAAAACACGATTTTGGCGCATTGATGCAAAAAGCCTTTGACAAGGGGGTAATTGATGACCCGTTTTATTTTCAATCAAAAAATCTTATCGTAAGTAAGCTTGTCGAATCTTGCAAAATTGAGAGGCCTTAGAAATGAAAAAGTACAAAATAATTTTAGTCGACCCCCCTTGGTCCTATAATGACAAAGCCCTAGCTGGTGATCGTGGATCTTGTTGTAAATATCCAGTTATGACAACATACGAAATAAGCCGTTTGCTTGTTGAAGGCCTAGCTGACAGTGATTGCATTTTGTTTATTTGGGTAACGTGGCCTCATTATGTTGATGCACAGAAAATTATAGAGTCCTGGGGTTTTGAATACAAGACTGTAGCTTTTGTCTGGATAAAAAAGAATGAAAACGGCACAGTGTTTAAGGGCCTGGGGCATTGGACCCGTTCAAATTCTGAATTTTGTTTGTTAGCTACAAAAGGAAAACCAAAAAGAAAAGACGCTAGCATTTCACAAATAATCGAATCAGTTCCTAGAGAACATTCTAAGAAACCTGACATTGTAAGGGATAAGATCCTAAAGCTTTGTGGTGACTTGCCACGAATTGAATTGTTTGCAAGAACTAGGGTTCATGGTTGGGATGTTTGGGGCAATGACGAAAAATTACACCTTGAACCATTGGAGGCCTTTACAAAATGATACATCCATACATTAAGGGGAAGAATGCAGAAAACAAAAGATTAGAGTACGCTAGAAAAAATTTAGGAGCTGTGCTTGGGGCACGTTTTAGAGGGTCCAAGATTTCAAAGACCTGGATTAGACAGCTTGGCTTTAACCCCAAAATTGATTTATGGTATATTGATGCTCAAGGTACCACACATTTAGAACAGTACAAGTATTCAAGCAGAAATAAAACCAAACCAACAATTTCTAAAAACGAAATAAAAGAAATTCGCAACCTTGCAAATATTTTCAGAAATTATCGAAGTGTTTGGGTAGGTTATGTCCTAAAGCAGGCATACAAAAAACCGATTGAGGTAAGATTGAATTGAAGTGTGTAAACTGTAACAATAACTGTCAGAGGCATACATGCCAGGATGCAATAGAATGTCTGGAGCTGTTAAGTCTTGAGATAAGAAAATCAAGAGCTGGAAAACAAAACAATAAAATAAAAACGGAGCTAAAAAATGTCTGCTAATACAGAAAACAAGTCACAGGATTGCAAATATTGCAAGACTTCAATTTATTGGGATTTAACCATCCAAGAAAAAAGAAAATGGCGAGAAACCATTTCAAAAGAAGTTCATACATTTGATAAATGCAAAAAAATACAAGAAGAACCACAAGCTACAGAACCACAGATAACACAACAAGCCAATCCAGATGTGAAGGAAATCGAGGGTGTTGATGTTAACCAGCTTCGAAAAGACGCTATGAACAATTTAGAAGTTATCAACGTTTACGAACAGTGTGTTAGGACTCATCTAGCAAACCACGGTGAATCTAACCCAAATCCCGAGAAGGTCGGGCTTTATGTAAAGCTGTTAATGCAAAGGGAAAATAAAAAATGACAGTCAACAAGCAAGAAGAAATAAAAAAACTTCGTGAACAAGGATTTAATTTATTTCCATTGCCACCAAGGTCTAAAACTCCTAACATTGAATGGAAAAAATATCAGACAGAAAAATATGATAGCATAATTCCTATGTCATCAAACTATGCTGTAGTTTGTGGGTACAATAATTTAGTTGTGCTTGATTGTGATAGTATTGAATTATTTGAGGATTTTAAAGACTTTGTAGATAAAACCTATGTAGTAAAAACAGGCAGGGGCTATCATTTTTATTTTAAACACAACAATTCCAAACTGCCAAACACAATTCATGATTTGAAAAATAACAAAGGTCAAAAAATAGACGTGCAAAGTATAGGGTCTTTTGTTGTTGGTCCTGGTTCTATTCACCCAGACACAAAAAAAGAATATGAAGTAATCTCATGCAAGCCTGTTTTAGACATTGATTTTCATTTAGTTACAAAAAAAATAGAGCAGTTAGGATTTAACTTTAATTCTTCAAAAAAACCAATTAAAGAAATTGTAAAAGGCGTTAATCAAGGAAATCGAAACGATTCAGCTTTCAAATATGCCTGTTTGCTGCTTGATACAAAAAGACTTGATGAGAATACAGCAAGCTATGAATTAAATCAATGGAACCAAACTAACAAACCCCCATTATCTGAAAGTGAATTAAAAACAGTTTTTGAATCTGCATTAACAAGGATTATCTCTAACCAAAATAAAAAAGAAAAATCCTCTAAACCATTAAGCAGGGTTCAGCATGAAAAAATCAAACAGATTGACCAAGAATTAGAAAAGGAAAACGAGTTAAACAATCTTTCAAGGATTGAAGATCCTACACTCGTTCAGAAAAAAATCAAAGTGGCCGCTGTTATTGCGTCTAATTCCATCCCATATAATGTGCCTTCAAAATTAAGATGGGAATGTCTTTCAAAAACTAATCATAGTTATCAATGTACGGGTGACTTAGAGCATGATCTTGAAGCTTCTGAAAAGGTCAGCTATGTCGAGGTTAAAGAATATCAACGGAATAAAATTTCTGAAAACTTGGGGTATGATTATGGTTACTTTGGTCCTAAATGCGCTCTTAAAGTCACAGAATTAGAAAACACCACTATCAAAAAAATCAGAATAAGACCCATTGTTTCATCTTTAACAAAAAAACACGGAAAAGTGATTGATGAACAAGGTAATGAATGGAAATCTTATGATATTTACATAGAACAGAAACAAGTCCAATCTCTTGAAGCTGGAAAAGAAATCGAGATTACAGGAATAATAATCCCTGATCCTAAATCCCAAAAAATTTCTTTGTTTGCCTCTAAAGTGGTTTCTAAAGAATCGACAAAATATAATCCCGAAAAAATCAAGATATTGAAAGATTTTTTCAATTCGCAGACAATACAGGAATCAATAGAATGGATTACGGGAGAATTTGAAAATTATTCTAAAATTATTAGTAGAGAAAATATAACCTTGGGGGTTTTGATAGCTTTTTTCAGTCCTTTAATTTTTGAATTTGATAAAAAAGAGGTTGCAGGATGGGCCAAGGTTACGATAATTGGGGATACTACAACGGGCAAATCTGAAACGGTAAAACAAGCAATCAAGCTTTTGAAAGGCGGTCAAATCGTTTCTGGTGAAACCGCCAGCGTTGCAGGTCTAGGTGCAACCGTTACACAATCAACGAGTAATCAATGGTTTGTAGAATGGGGGCCTTTAGTCTTACAGGATCGTAAATTATTAGCT
>JAEHKQ010000048.1 GCA_016838795.1 Nitrosopumilales archaeon | reverse complement strand
GGTAATTCTTCACAGCTTAAAGTTGGTGAGCAAATTGCAGCGATTGGAAATCCATTTGGTCTATCAGGTTCCATGACATCTGGAATAGTTAGTCAATTGGGCAGACTATTACCTGCCCAGAATAGTGGTTTTTCAATACCTGATGTAATTCAAACAGATGCCGCCATTAATCCAGGAAATTCTGGTGGTCCGTTACTAAACATGAAAGGACAAGTTGTAGGAATTAACACAGCTATTCAATCTGCAACTGGTGAATTTACAGGAGTTGGCTTTGCAGTTCCTTCTAGAACACTAATGAAAATTGTTCCAACACTCATTCAAGATGGAGAATATAATCATCCATGGTTAGGAATTTCTGGTAGAGATATTGATCCGGATCTTGCTAACATTCTAAATCTCACTGATGCGAAAGGATTTCTTGTTATAATAGTAGTAGAGGATAGTCCAGCATCTAAGGCGGGTCTACATGGTTCCATAGAAACTAAAGAAATTGATGGTGTTAATTATCCAATAGGAGGTGACATAATTTTATCAGTTGATGGAAAAGAAGTGAGACATATTGATGACATTCTGATTCATTTACAACGAGAAAAATCAGTTGGGGGTGAGATGGTTTTGGAGATTTTAAGAGATGGCAGAACTACTAATTTTGTTTTGCTTTTAGAAGAAAGACCTAATTCCAATTAGATTTGATACAAGAATAAATACTCGCTTTCAAGATTCTCATTATTGAGCGAACTTGTCCTAACTAGTGAACCATTAAACCGAATTTTAGATGGAAAAGATGTTTCACTTCAAGATGCTTTTGAAATTTTTGAAAAATCTGAAAAAGATCCTCGTGAACTTTTTCAAACTGCTCAAAGTCTCAGAGAGCAACATAAAGGTAAAACTGTTAGTTTTTCAAAAAAAGTATTTTTTAATTTAATTAATTTGTGTAAAGATACATGTTCTTATTGTACGTACAAAGCTGAGCCAAATGAATCAAAATTATCATTGATGTCAAAAAACAGTGTTCTAGAATTGCTTACACTTGCAAAAAAGTTCAACTGTGTTGAAGCATTATTTGTCACTGGGGAGAGACCAGAACAAAAGTATGATGAGGCAAAAAAATGGCTTAAAGAAAATGGTTTCTCTAGCACTGTTGAATACCTGGTTTATGCATCAGAGATGGCCATCTCAAAAGATCTTTTCCCTCACACAAATGCAGGTAATTTAACAAAGTCAGAAATGAGAGAATTGCAAAAAACTAATCCTAGTATGGGCCTCATGTTGGAAAACGTGAGTGAGCGCCTTACACAGAAAGGAATGCCTCACCATTTGGCTTCAAGTAAAAAACCACAAAATAGATTACATGTGCTTCAGGATGCAGGAGAATTAGGAATTCCAATGACTACTGGATTACTCATAGGGATTGGTGAAACTCCTATTGAGGTAATTGAATCTATTTTTGCTATAAAAAATCTTAATGAAAGATTCTCAAATATTCAGGAAATCATATTACAAAACTTTCAACCAAAACTCGATACTAAGATGAAAAATTTTCCATCAGCACAAGAAAATTACTTCAAAATTGTTGTGGCGTTAACAAGAATAATTATGCCCAAAATGAATATCCAGATTCCTCCCAATTTGTCTCCAAATTCATATCAGAGTTTTTTAACAATTGGGATTAATGATTGGGGCGGAATTTCACCACTTACACCTGATTATGTAAATCCTGAATTTCAATGGCCTGAAATTAATAATATTGAGCAACATACCAATAATGCTGGTTTTAATTTAGAATGTAGGTTTCCGGTATATCCAGAATTTTTTTCATTTTTAAATACACAGCTCAAAGAAAAAATCTCTTACCTGAAAACTGAACAGGGTTTCGTTAAAGAGGATTATTGGCGATGACACTACAAATTAAAAGATTAGACGATTTGTTGAAAAATGCCGATCCTTTAATTGCAAGTACTTTAGATCGTGCTTTGGCAGAAAAAGAAATTTCTGAAAAGGAGGCATCTAGGTTATACTATGCTGAAGGC
>JAEHKQ010000047.1 GCA_016838795.1 Nitrosopumilales archaeon | reverse complement strand
TGCCAAGATGAATAATGTTGTGATAGCTCCACACATTGGCAGCTCCACTTCCGAAACAAGAAAAAAGATGGCAGGACTCACTGTAAAAAATTTAGAGCTTGCTTTGTCTGGAAAAAAATCAATCTATTCAGTTTAAAATTCAATTATAGAACCATACTTGGAAAGCATCTCATCATAAAGCTTTTTTCGGTCTGGCTTTAGACTCTTATTTTCATCATACATTTTTGTAAAAAATGCACCTAATACTCGCTCATCCTTATCATCAAAGAATCTCACACTAAAGCTCGTTCTTTCTGGTTTTTCTTCGGTGATGAATTTGGCTTTCTTTATGGCTTCTGAATTAATGTGCATGTGACACGGACCCTCATTTTCTCCAATGGTAATCCATTGATCCTTTTGTCGAATTCCCAAAGAATTGCTTCTGATTTCACTAACTGCGCCTCCTCCTTTTATAACAAAAAGAATGTCGTCAATCTTTAGCAAATCAGCAAGAATTTCCTTTAACATTAGAATGGTTTCTTTGAGAAATTATTTCAACCTTTAATCTATTTGGATGAAATCTTCTGGCTTGGCACTGATGCAGTCTGTACCTACTGCTTTAAGGCCTGAAAAATTGATTTTTCCTTTGGATATTTTTCCCTCATTTTGAAGAATTTTCACCTTTTCTGATACTGATTCCTTGTGTTTGTTACATGTAACCCCAACCATGTATTCGTCCTTTCCAACAACAATAGAGATTACAAACTCTGGTGGGTTCACACAAGGTTTACCAGCTTGTTTTACCGAGCATCTTTCTGGAAGCATTAGAAAATAATTTTAAGTTATGTGATATTAAGCTTGGTTAATTACATCATCAAAATTCCACATTGTTTCTTTTTTCTTTAAAGTATAATTGAGGAACCCCTTGTCTTGTAGTTTCTTTACAACAAATGCAGAATATGCTGGAGCGCCCGTAGCTCCTGGAGAATTATAATTAATAATATGAAAGGAATTATCATTCCCCAACTCCATCACATCAGCTACAAACTTGCCTTGTGGGGTTATTACAGTAGATCGAATTCCGGCGGTTCCTCTTTCTGTAAAGTATTCAGGTTTAACTTTCGGAATAAATTTCTGAACTCGTTTTATCATTGCAGTTTTTGAAATTGAGCTCAACCACTCCTTTGAAATCATTGACAAGAATTCAGTATTTGAGAATAGTTTTAACGCATTTCCAGTAATAATTTCTTTCAATTTTGATAATGCTGTGTTAACATCGCCTAGATATCCTGAATAGATTTCTGGACTTGGAACAGGAACAGCATTTGGTCCAACCTCTGTTTTTCCATCAGCCTTTTTGATCCAGTGTGGATCTAAGAATGGATATCCTTTGAATTCGGCTACTGTGTAGATTGTACTTTTTGCTAAATCATTATGTGGTGGAGATGCAATCCAATATTCTCCACGGAAGTGCAAGTCGGAATATTCTTTTGCAAGTTCCATTTTATGTGCTATAGCAAGAGAATTTCCACCTGCACAATTAATTATGAAACTAGATGAAATATCGGAATTATCTTGAAATGATATTATTGTATCATCATTATTTTTTTCTATTGATTTTACATTTTTATTCAAAAGAAATTGCGTACCATTTTTTTCTGATTCTTTTTTAATTTCACGAGTAAAAGCACCAAAATCAGAAGAAACTTCCCTCTTGCAAAAAATTGCAGAATGACATTTTACATTTGGTTCCCTTTTTGACACTTCCTCACCGTCTAATAGCTCTAAATCACTATCTGGGATTCCGTTTATTTTTCCCCATCTCATAAATTCTTTGAGAGTCTTGTAATGATCATCGTTAAAGCCAAGTTCAAAAACTCCAGTTTTCAACCAAGGGATGTGTCTTTCTTTTGCGAGTTTTTCCCACATGGAATAAGAAATGATTGATGATTTTGCCAAAACCTTCTTTGTTTTAGGATCTAAGTAAAAAGGAGAATGAACGACGGCAGTATTTCTGCTGCTTGCATGCATTGCAACATCTGATTCTTTTTCTATGACACAAATTTTGAGATCATATAATGCAGAAATCCAATAGGAAATTGTAGTTCCAAGTATTCCGCCGCCAATAATCGCTAGATCATATTTTGACATTGACAAGGAATTGATTTTTGCTCATTAATTGATTGTGATGGCGCCGGGAGAGAGATTCGAACTCTCGATCCCTTGCGAGAACGCGCTTTATGGTAATTATTTCCAGGCGCGCGCCCTACCAGGCTAGGCGATCCCGGCACTAGTCTTTCGACTAATTAGTTCGGCAAAATTTGATTATATAATACGTTTGAGAGAAGGAAAATCTGAAAATCATTTGTAAATGTTAATTGTGATAGATTTTTTGATGGTTTTTTCTAGATTGTCCATTGCACTAGATGAAATTTTGTATGTTCCTTCCAACATAGAATCGCCATCGTTTTTAATTTGATCCCACTCGAAACTCTTTTCCTCTTTTGGTTCAAGGACAGAGATTACCTGTGCAGCTACTGGAGAATACAATAGAGTTCCATCCAATCCAGAAATTTTCAAACCGTATGAAACATCTGAAAAAGTTAGGGGTACACTTCCAGAATTTATAATTCTGATTGTAATGGTTTCACCTTTTTTAAAATCAGTTTTTTCTGTCAAAATTGAGAGTGATGGTCCTTGTTGAAAGTTAAGCTCATTTGGATTTTTAGAATCAACAAAAATTACACCAAGAATTGCGCCAGCAACTATACCAACAGAGGTAGCCAAAATTAGTCCTCTAGGAATCAAACGATGTCACCAGTTTTTCAGTTCTTTATAGTAGGTTTTGTGCGCCAACTTTTGGGATATGTATTTGGAGTCATGATGATTCTTTTTGTTTGAAATGCGTGTCCTTTGACACTGTCCTTGATTTCATAGTCTGACATCACGGCTTCGGCAAGGGCAACGATCTCTCCCTTCTGAGTGTAAATTGCAACCAGTTCACCCTTTTTGAGGATTGGTGAAATTTCTAAAATTCCCGGAATTGCAAGCTGCGCACCATGACAAAGTGCATCAACCGCAGTGTCACGTATTACTATTGATTTAACTTCGCTGAGTGCATGTTCTATTGGTTGGATAAATTTCAAAAGCTTCGAGTCATCTTTCTTTTCTTCCCAGTAAGAAAATGCATCAGACAATTCGTGTAGTGTAACAAGTTTTTGGGATTCGTCGAATTGATGAACTCTACTCCGTCTGAGCTCAATCATTGTTGCTCCAGGCCCCAAGACTTCGCCAATATCATAGAATAATTTTCTGATGTAGGTGCCGGCTTCACATAAAACTCGCAATAGTAATAGGCGTTCCTTCTGTTCTAAAAGTTCCATTTCATAGATTTTCCTTATTCTTGTTCTACGTACTACTGAGGAACGTTGTGGTGGTTTTTGAAATATTTCGCCTTGAAATTGTTTCAGAACGTCATCCAGTCTTTCTTTTGAAGTAAGAGAGTGAAGTCTGCCTACTGCTTGATATTCTTTTGGGCCAAGCAACAAAACACCAAGAGCCTTTGTAGCTTCGCCCAATCCTAATGGGAGGACCCCGGTGACCTGAGGATCAAGTGTTCCGCTATGTCCAATTTTTGGAATTTTTAGAATTCTTTTGGTCCAAGCTACAACCTCATGACTTGTTGGTCCCGGTGGCTTGTCTAGAATAATCAGTCCATAATTTAGAAGCTGTTCAACATTTCGTTTATCATAGTATGTACCAAATTCCTCATTGGTGATGTCCTGATCAATCACAGTCAAATTTTCTAGTTGCTTGAGTTTCAAAGTAATTCTTTCACCATGTCTTTTGCTATTTGAATGACTTGTTCTGCGTCAATTCCGTTGGTATCAATCACTTTATCAAATACCGATTTATCCACTCCAAAGTCAAAATTGTACAATTTTTTGTAGAGAGTTTTGTTTTCATCATATCGCTTTTTTGTAATTTCTAGTGCCTTCTCCTTGGTCACATCATCACGTGTTTTCATTCTACTGGCACTAGAATCGTGAGTGCCCTCTAACCAAATTTTAATTCCATCATCAACAAGCCATGGAAGGGTATAACTTGTGATAATCATCCCCCCTTGATGGAATAGTTCTTTTAGTTTTTCATCAACCTTCTTGTCAAATTCTGGGTTTTGTGATCGTTGGCTCAAAAATTTCATACCCTCTTGAGTATCCCACCAATCGTCCCCTTCTGATTGAAACCCTTCCTCTTTAGCTAGTTCTTTGAGTGCATCACCACCACTCAAGTATTTCAAACCAAATTCTTCTGCCAGGTTTTTCGCGACGGTTGTTTTGCCAACAGCTGGTGGCCCAGAAATAATAACTGATTTTGTCAACCCATATCCATTGTGGTTCGGGTTAACTTCATTATTATTCCACTGAATGCAATGGATGACAAGAAATACCAAGCCCAAAGGTATAGAGCATTTTCTTCTTCACAAACATGCTCAACGTCTGCAGCTTGTTCTACTGTACAGGTTAGCTGAAAAAAGTCACCTGGAATCACGTTTAGTGGTATTGGGGATAGTGCAACTGTGTATGAGAATAGTTGAGGTAACACAAAATAGAAGATTAGAATCAAAGGAACGAATGTAAACATCATAGGTCTCATGTTCATCTGCATCATCTCCATGTTCATTTTGTTCATGTAAGATGATTTTTTGTTCAACGTTGCTTGTTTCTCTGTATCTTTAGATCTGAATGCTGCCATTCTTTCTTTTTGAAATGCTCGAGTTTCTTTCATAATTCTTCTCAGCTTTACTTGATCAACAAGCTTCCTTCTAACACCAGAGTTGAACAGATTAAGTAAAATTCCAAAACCAGCTACTGCAAACATTGAAAGGATCATTCCTTTGACCATTGGATCGTCACTACCAAGAGCTCCCCTTTCTCCCAAAAATCCAAAAGCCCCACCATCCCCTTGCAGGAATATCGATTCTAAAAATTGAAGGATTATTGTGATTTCCATACTCAAAGCCCTATAGCATCTATTACGTCTGTAGCTGCTTCTTCAACCTTTCCCTCATTGTTTAGAATTGGTTTCATCGGAGAGCCGGT
>JAEHKQ010000046.1 GCA_016838795.1 Nitrosopumilales archaeon | reverse complement strand
TTGTCGTCCTTTGCAGTATGGACAAGAAAGAGAATTTTTTACTTCGTTTGTTTCTATAACTCTAACCCACATTCCACATCTAGCACAAACAAGCCTATGTTTTGTTTTTAATAATCTAGATTTAATCAAGTCCATAATACCCTTATCTACACTAGCAGGTGATGAATAATACTTTGTTGTGTGATCCAAAATAGGTTCAGATAATTTTGAAAATTTATTTACATCACACCATTTGATTTGAATATCACCATTTCTTATTTTTTGTAAAATCTCTTCTGTATTTTCTAAATCATATTTGTCATGAAATAGTTCTCTTAGAGCTTCTTTTACCAAAGGAGATTTAGAATATCTTTCGTAAAGAAATCGTGCAGATTTACGAACGTAAATCGATTCTTTACCTACAACACCAAATTTTTTGGCTACGCACCATGTTCTCCAATTAACATTATGTGTTCCTGAAAGTGATGCTATGATTATTGTAGGTAGATCATAGGTATCATTTAAAACATCATGTAGAAGTTTTTCTGATATTCTAGATTTAGATGATAATACAATTCTATAAGCATCAGAACGAGCTTCAACTAGAAAGCCCAGCATTGATGATAGCATAGAAGAAAGTAAAGTGCCCAAAGTGGAATTAATTTTTGTGCCAAAACATGCATGTAAAACTACTGTTCCTTGAGATTTTACAGATTCTACAACAATGGTTTTTTCATCAGGAATAATATCGAGATTTAATTCGGAAATTATTTTGTTAGTCATGGATAATGAACCATGTTTTACTTGAGTTCTAAACGCACCAACTTTTTGGGCAGTATTATAATCAACAGGTATGCTTTCACCCTCCCAGTATGGAACAGTAACACCGCCTGATCTAATAGGCTCCACATTTACTGTTAATGATTTTTCATCAACATTTAGAATGCGCCATTGTAATCCTCTTAAAACAAAAACATTACCAGATTCTCCAAAATCACCAACAAATCGTTGGTCCAATGTTCCAATAATCTTTTTCCCGACAGAATCAAAAACTTTGAACTTGAGAATGTTGGGAATAGTAGAGAGGTTCTCGTAATAGTACCGAAATGCTCTAATTTTTTTCCAAAAACTCATCTTTTTTTTATCAAAAAATACCAAATAGTTGGAATCAAGAAGATCTAACACATCAAAAAAATCATCAAGTTTAAGATTTCTAAAAGGATAAGCCTTTGTTAATGTTTTAAATGCATGTTCAACTGATACTTCGCCAAATTGTATAGCCATACCAACTAAGTGATGGGCTAAAACATCTAATGAGCCATCATGAATTTTTTGTTCTTCGATAGATCCTTCTTTGATTCTTTCAAGTATAGCTTTTGCTTCAAATTCATCATCAGCATGGTTTGTAATTATTAATCCTCTAGCAGATGAATCTTTATTGTGTCTGCTTCTGCCAATTCTTTGAACAAGTTTTGAAACTTGACGGGGAGAACCATAATGAATTACTAAATCTATAGAACCAATATCTAGTCCCAATTCAAGTGAAGAAGTACATACTACTATGCTAGGTTTTCCTTCTCTTAAGGTGAATTCGGTTTCTTCTCTTACTTGTCTTGAAAGTGAACCATGATGTAACTCTATGTTAATGTCTGACTTTTCTTTTAAGATTGAGGCTAAAAATTCTGATTCTCCACGAGTGTTTGTAAATAGTAAGATGGGGGAGTTAAGATTTAATCTCTTGACATATTCAATTATTGAATCTGCTACATCAGAAATTGTTCCATCTACATATTTTACTTCTACATCATAATTACGAAGAGAAGTATCTTGAATAATCTTACATTTTCTTTTTGTTCCTACTACAAATTTGGAGGCGACATCAATATTTCCTATAGTTGCTGATAATCCTATTCTAGTAATTTCAGTCTTAGAAACTAGTTGAAGTCGTTCAAGACTGAGAGATAATTGTGAACCTCTTTCACTTGACAACAGTTCATGAACTTCATCAATAACAATCCATTCCACTTCAGATAAAGCCTCTAACATTTTCTTTTGTGTTAGAAGTATCACTAGTGTTTCTGGAGTAGTGATTAAAACGTCAGGAGGAGATTTAGTTATTTTTCTCCTTTGTGATTGAGATGTATCACCATGTCTAATTTCTATTGTTAAACCATCATTTTCTGCATAACGAATAATTCTTCTGAATATATCTCGGTTAAGAGCCCTTAATGGAGTGATATAAAGCGCTTTAATCTTACCATTTCTTTTTGATTGTTTAATATGAGAAAAAATTGGAATGACTGAACTTTCTGTTTTTCCAGAACCTGTAGGAGCTATTACAAGTGAATCTCTTTTTTGAAAAATAATTGGGATGGCTTTTTTTTGAATTTTAGTTAAATGTTTGAATCCAAAAGAGCTAAACGCTGTAAGAAATGGATCAAGAAGTTGATTCTTCTGTTTGAATAGATCTTGATTTTTCATATACTATTACACCAACAAGCCCAATTACAAATAAAATAACTACAATAATTGGAATAGAATCAAAAATTCCTGCCATATTTTTCTTTCAAATAACCGTGGTTAAATAGCTTAAGACTGATCGTGCAATCCAATCTCAGAAATTACAAAATAGAATTTGTTTTCTTCAAAAGGTGAATACACATTTCCTGTAAATTTGTTACCTTCTTTTGAGAGTCTGATTTTAATATGTGTAAACATGCCAATAGAATTTTTCAAGTTTTCAATTTCTTTGTTGTCGATGGTTCTAATCATATTTGTTATTACAATAGGAACGTTGTTTTGTATAGAAAATAGTGATAGAGTATGCATGTACTTCATGAAAGAAATATTTTTTTCTAATGATAGCTTATCTTTGGAGTATTCAAACGAAAACAAGTCAGTAATATTATCAATTACGATTAAAGCAAAATTAGAGTCTTTAATTTTTGATAGATATTGTATTTGTTCTGAAGTATTAGTTACTCTAGCTACCTGAACATTTTCCAATAAAGACATATCTAATTGGCGTTCATGAATAACTTTGTGCATTTTTTCTGGTCTAAATTTTCCTGTTGTATCTTGAAAAAAGATTTTACCGCCACTGAGTAGAGAGTTTATTGCTATCTGCATCGCCAATTCTGTTTTGCCTGTTCCACGAGCACCGAAAATATCTATGATAAGACTATTCCTAATACCTCCGCCAAGAATCTGATCTAATTTTTTGATGGATGTTGGAATCATTATTCTGTGTATATGATTATGAAATGTAAAAACTAAAGGAATTATTTTGAAATCTAAATGGGCAAGGCTTTTATTCTGGATAACATCGAAAGCATGACAAGTGAAAAATAAGTGTCGCAAACAAGTGCTAAAAGACCTCTAACAACACTCCAGAAGAGTACAAACAAACATGTCACTGTTAGACTGAAGAGTGAAGTAGAATACAAAGGAAAAATGGAAAATGTAGATTCTTATATGAATTTGATTATGACCGACGCTGAAGAGATTCATGATAACAAGGTCATTGCAAATTATGGTCGAGTTATTGTCAGAGGAAATAATGTATTATTTATCAAATTAGAAAATGAACTCTGAAAATTAGGGGTTTTATGGCAAAAAATTTCCTTTTTACTTCCGAATCTGTTACTGAAGGGCATCCCGATAAGATCTGTGATCAGATTTCAGACGCCATTTTAGATGAGTATCTAAGACGGGATCCGAAATCACGAGTAGCAATTGAAACCATGACGACCACTGGCTTTGTGGCAATTGTGGGTGAAATCACATCCAAGGCAAATTTTGATAAACAGGAACAAGAAAAATTGGTCAGACAAACAATTAGGGAGATTGGCTACAATGATCCGGAATTACTTTTTGATGCTGATTCATGTGAAGTAATGTTAAGATTACATGCTCAGAGCCCGGATATTAGTCAAGGTGTAACTGCCACGGATGAAAAAAAACTTGGGGCAGGAGACCAAGGACTAATGTTTGGTTATGCAACAAATGAAACTAAGGAACTAATGCCTATGCCTATATTATTAGCCCATAAACTCACCAAAAAACTTGCAGATGTTAGAAAGACAGGAGAACTACCATGGTTGAGACCTGATGGGAAATCTCAAGTTTCTATTCTCTACGAAGGTGATAAACCAAAAAAAATAGAGACTATTGTAATTTCAACTCAACATGATCCAAGTGTTTCAAACGATGAGTTAACCAACGCAATCACTGAAAAGGTAATCAAACCTGCATGTGCTGAACTATGGAGTGATGATATCAAGATTCATGTTAATCCCACAGGAAAATTTGTGATTGGAGGTCCTCATGGTGATGCAGGGCTCACTGGAAGAAAAATTATTGTAGATACATATGGAGGTTACGGAAGACATGGTGGAGGAGCTTTTTCTGGGAAGGATCCATCAAAGGTTGATAGATCTGCATCTTACATGTGTAGATACATCGCAAAAAATATTGTTGCAGCTGGTTTAGCCGATAAATGTGAAGTACAGGTTGCTTATGCAATAGGAGTTGCAGAACCCCTTTCTCTCATGGTTAACACATTTGGAACTGGTAAGATACCCGAAGAAGATATTGAAAATTTGACTAGAAAACATTTTGAAATGACGCCTGCAGCAATAATATCTCATTTGGATTTGAACAAACCGATCTATAAAAAAACGGCATCCTATGGTCATTTTGGTAGAAACGAGCCGGAATTCAGATGGGAAAAAACCGATAAAGCAGATGTTTTACGGCAAGCTGCTGGACTTTAAAATTTCCTTATATGATTTTAATTTCAAACCTGAAACTTTTTCCAAAGTTCTAAAATTTCCGGTATAACTACCCAACATAATATTTAGATCATCCACACCGAAGATGCTTCTTGGATTATGAAGTGCATCAAAGTAAGCATCCTCTAGGTTTATTTTCTTAATTTTAATTTTGTTTGAATTGGAAAATGTTTTCACAAAATTTTCAAAACTAACAATTTCAGGTCCAACTAGATCAATTATTTTTTTAGAAAATTTTTTTGAAGTAGTTGCTTGCAGAATTATTTTTACAACATCATTTACAGAAATTGGTTGTAGCTTATAATTTCCAGAACCAGGAATTATAATAGAACCTTTTTTGATTTGTTTCTTCAGATTTTGAGAAAGAAGATCATCTGTTCCGAGAATATATGATGGTCTGAAAATTGTGTAATCTAAACCAGAATGAACTATTAATTGTTCAGCTTTTAACTTAGAGATAAAATAACTCGAAGTAGTTTTTTTTGAAACGCCAAGTCCACTGTTATAAATAATTTTTTTTATTTTTGCTTTTTTACATAGTCTGATAATTTTTTTAGTTAATTCAATATTAGTAGATTGGTAGCTATTTTCAGGAGTTTCCTTTCCAATTCCAATTAGATGAATTAACGAATTCGAGTTTTTTAATTTAGAAATTGGTATGTGTGAAAATTCGGTAGAAATAATTTTAGTTTCAGATTTATAATTTCTAAAATTTCTCCGAGCAATACAAATTGTAGCGATTTTCTTTTCATTCAAAAATCTACGAAGGTTCCTTGCTATGAAGCCATTGGCGCCAGTTATAACAATCCGAGAGGCAGGTTTCTTCATAAGGGAAATTCTATAACATTTAATTTTAAAGGTACTCTTGATTTGACGTTGGAAGAACTACAAAAACAAAAACTCAGAAAGGGTTTTACAACTGGTACTTGTGCTACTGCATCATCAAAAGCTGCAATATTGTCAATAATTAAACAACAAAAAATTCAAAGTGTTGATGTTACTTTACCAAAAGGCAATTCAATAAAAATAAAAATTCATAGTTGTGAATTTACTGAAAATTCAGCACGCTGTTCAGTCATTAAAGATGCAGGAGATGATCCTGATGTTACACATAGGGCTGAAATTTTTGTAAATTTATCATTGACAGATAATATTACTCAGATTGAAATTGATGGTGGAGTAGGAGTTGGTGTTGTTACAAAACCAGGTCTTGGGTTAGAGATTAACAAACCTGCAATTAATCCAGTTCCAAAACAAATGATTAATGAAAATTTGAAAGAAATTGCTCAAGACATACTTTCAAAAAGTGGAATTAAGGTTATAATTTCAGTTCCCAAAGGTAAAGAGCTTGCTTTGAAAACTGATAATCCTAGATTAGGAATTGTTGGTGGCATATCAATTCTTGGAACATCTGGTATTGTATTTCCATATTCGACCGCATCATTTGCTGCATCTATAAGACAAAACTTGGATGTTGCATTAGCATTAGGTGATGATACTGCTGTGTTAACTACTGGTGGAAGAAGTGAAGAATTCTCAAAAACATTGGTGGATTTGCCAGAACATTGTTTTGTGAAAATGGGAGATTTCTCAAGTTATACAATTCAACAGTGTGCAAAAAAAGGAATCAAAAAAGCTTATGTTGTTGGATTTATTGGAAAGCTTTCAAAAATGGCAAAGGGCGTTAAACAGACCCATGTTAAAGGCTCAAAAGTGGATATGAGTTTTCTTGCAGATTTAGCAAAAAATTGTGGTGCAAATGAAATACTAGTAAATCAAATAAAAAAAGCCAATTCAGCTAGACATGTTCAAGAAATAATTCAGGGAAATAAATTGAATGAATTTTTTAAAAAAATTTGTTCGAAGGTTTATGACCACATGAAAGAACAATCTGAGAATAAAGTTGTGCTTGAGGTAGTTCTATTTGATTTTGATGGATCTATATTATCTAGATATCCTGAAAAGTAAGATATTTTATTAAATCAAAAAGGATCGTATTGTGGAAAAAATTTCAGTTCTTGCAATTACAAAAAATGGCATAAAAATTGGCTTGTTATTAAAAGAAAAATATCCTTCATGGAGGATTTTTGTTCCAGCTAAATTTTCAGATGATAGTGCTGAAATAGAGTGGTACTCAGAACCTACTGCTGAAAAAATTTCTGAACTTTTCAAAACAAATGATGCATTGATTTGTTTGTTCTCCCTTGGTGCCGTAATACGACTGATATCTCCTCATATCAGGGACAAAAAGACCGATCCTGCTGTTCTTGTTATAGATGATAAGAAAAATTTTGTGATAAGTGCTCTTTCAGGCCACCTTGGTGGCGCAAATGAATTAGCTGAGCAAATTGCCAAAAAATTAGGTGCAACATCTGTAATCACTACTGCTGCTGATGTAAACAAAACTATACCAGTTGATCTTGTAGGAAAAGAATTTGGGTGGAAGATTGACGACGACTCAACTATAACTAAAATCAGTGCATTAATGGTAAATGAGGAAAAAATTGGAGTGTATCAAGATGCTGGAGACAAAAATTGGTGGAAAGCTGACTTACCAAAAAATGTTAAAATTTATTCTTCATTTGATGAATTAAAAAAGTCAAAATCAAAAGGATTTTTGATTATTTCGGACAAAATTTTTGAATCAGAAATTTTGAAAGATGCTGTTGTGTATAGACCGCCAAACCTTGTTGTAGGAGTAGGATTGCATTGGGATACATCAAAAGAAGCAATCAAGAATGGATTGCAATCATGTTTTGAAAAAAACAACCTTAGTCCTTTATCAATTGCCAAGTTTGTTTCATTAAAGAAACCACAAGACGTTAAAGGTTTAATTGAAGTTGGTAAGGAAATGAATGTTCCAATTGAATATTTTGAAAAAGATGATTTAATGAATAT
>JAEHKQ010000045.1 GCA_016838795.1 Nitrosopumilales archaeon | reverse complement strand
TGTTTGGAAATTAGTTAAAGAGTTAGAATCTGCTGGAGCATCAGGAATTTTTCTTGAAGACCAACGTTGGCCTAAAAGATGTGGACATATGCAAGGCAAAGAAGTTGTATCACAGGAAGAATATGCGGAAAAGCTTGGAGCTGCCATAGATGCACGTAGTAGTAAAAATTTCATAATTGTGGCAAGAACTGACGCTCGTGCTACTGAAGGTTTAGACGCAGCAATTGAACGTGGTTTACACAACAAGAAATTGGGTGCGGATGCAATTTTTGTCGAAGCTCCAAAATCAATTCAAGAAATGAAAAAAATTGGTAAAGCAATCAAAGCTCCCCTTGTTGCAAACATGATTGAAGGTGGAGCAACGCCATTAATCTCTGCTTCAGCGCTAAACAAAATGGGTTTTAAAATAATTCTATATCCTCTTTCTGTTCTGTTTGCAAATACTTTTGCAACCATAAACATTCTAAAAGAACTCAAAAAAACTGGAACGACTAAAAAATTGAGAAGTAAATTAGTTAGCTTTGATCAATTCAACGATTTAGTCGAACTTCAAAAGTTTAGAAAATTAGAAAAGAGATACGGATTGTCAAAAAGAGAATAAAATAAAAAAATTTAAGTAAAGTATAGTTATGCTGTGTTTCGCTTGACTTCTATTTCGATTGTTGACACGTTTCTTAGTTTTCCGTCTTTGGACTCTAATGATTCAGAGCTGATTTTGATGGTTCCAATAGCAAATCCAGCATTTTCTGTTTTACGTGAGATGATTTCTGCAACATCTACTGCACGTCCAATACTCATACCTCTAGCTTTGATGTATACGGATGATAGGTTTGCCAACTGAATTAGCGTAGTTGTGACATACGCCATCAATGGTTTCTTACCAATGAATATGGTGTCTCTGGCTTGTGTTTCGGTCGACATTATAAGACCAACATTTGAGGATAATTTAAATCTAAATTAACAAATTGGCATTTCAGAGATATATGGAAAAATATTACTTTGTAGTCATGATACTGTAGATCTAAATGAATTCAATAGTTGAAATAAACAAAATTTTAGATTCTGATTCGAAGGAAGAAAAAATCGAGATTTTAGAATCGCTTTCAGATTCTAATGATCCTCAAATAATTAACAAAATAATTTCAAAATTAGATGACCCAGAAATTGAGGTACGTGGAGAGGCTTTTTGTGTTCTAGTACTAAACAAAAATAATATTTCTAAATTTTTAATTAAAAATTTAAATTCAGATAGTAAAAACATTAGAGGCTATTCTGCTTTAGTTTTAGCAAATAGAAAGAATGCAGAAAGCATTTCATCAATTATTGATCTTACAAAAGATTCGAGTTCTATGGTCAGATCCTGTGCTTTAGGTGCTTTAGGTTTTCTTAAAGCAAATGCAGCAAGTCAAGCTATTCACAATTGTTTTTCTGACTCTAATTTAGAGGTAAAAAAAAGTGCTTTGAAGGCAGCAATTGATCTAGGGGATAAACTTCCTCCTGAAGAAATTGAAAAAATTTCTGAAGAAAAAGATGAAGAGATTAAAAAGCTCTTATTTTTAGCAGGCCAAAATTAGTGGACCGGATGGGATTTGAACCCACGATCTCACCCATGCCAAGGGCGTATCCTACCAGTCTAGACGACCGGCCCAATTGATCATTTTGAAAAATGCTGACCGGTTAAGATTTTTTGGATTGGATATTAACATGTAGCTATAATTTTCAAATTAATTTCAACAACATTTAACATAAGATATTTAACCGCTAGAAAACTGATCAGAAAAATGGTACAAGAGAACCAAGCGACGATTACGTTTATTCAATTAATGAAGGAGGATCTTGGAATTTTTAGATTGCTTCCTAATGATGGTCAAGTACCTGACTTCCATGCGGGTCAATTCATTACTATAGGTCTGCCAAATCCAGCTGATAACAATAAAGTTGTAAGACGAGCGTATTCAATTGCATCACATCCTGAAAATAAAAAGTTCATTGAATTGGTAATCAGGTGGGTAAGAAAACCGTTACCAGGTCGTTTGACTACACTATTATTCAATGCAAAAGAAGGAGATGAAATAGGTTGGATCAAACCAGCTGGCGCAGCTCTTCAAATAAATGAAAAACTACCGGATGGAAGTAGAGATGAAAGAAGAATTGTTTGTGTTGGGGGTGGTACCGGTCTTGCACCTTTTGTAAGTTTTGCTCAACATCTTCATGTAATTAACGATAAAAGAGAAATTGTTGTTCTTCATGGCGCAAGTTATGTTGACGAATTGAGCTACAAAGATCTGTTGACTGATTTAGAGATGGAGAGTCTTGATCATGGAAAAGACAAGTGGAATTTTACTTATAGAGCATCAATAAGCAGACCGCAAGAATGGTTTAACAGATCATGGGGTGGTCAAACTGGAAGAGTTGAGATTTTCTTAAGACCGAAAGAAAGTGGCAAGTCACCGTTAGAAGAACTTGTTGGTGAAAAAATTACTAAAGATAATACAATATTCTATATTTGTGGCTGGCAAGGAACGATTGATGGTATAATAGACTATATGAAACCAAAGGGCTTTGTCACAATGCGAGATAAGCGTGAAGATGGAAGCTTTGAAGTCAAGTTCGAATCTTACGGTTAAACAAATCATTTTTTTAAAGAAATAAAATCATCATTTCAGTTTAATTTATGGGGACGTAGGTTAGCTTGGTATACTGCCAGCCTC
>JAEHKQ010000044.1 GCA_016838795.1 Nitrosopumilales archaeon | reverse complement strand
TGCCTTGATAATTCCACTAGCTGTTCCCAATTACAACATACCTCCTGGCCCAAATACTCCAGCATAAAGCAAAGCGAGAGCTATAAAGATGTTAAGAAATGTAAGTCCAATAAGTTTGAACCATCCTAGATCCAATAGAAGATCAATTCGAACTCTTGGAAACACACCTCTTGGCAATAGGATAAAGAAAATCACTGCAGCCGTTTTGAGAATAAACCAAAAAACTCCACTAAAGAACTCCATAGAAAATATTGGAAGGCCTGGAGTTTGAATAGTAATAGGTCCAATGGTCTTTCCTTCAAGGATTAATTCTTCTTCGAGTGGAGGGAAAATCATTGGTCCATTCCATCCACCAAGGAATATTACTACAAACAAAGCTGCAAACGCGTAAAGTTTTATGTAAGAACCAAGTTGAACAAGACCGTACATCATTCCAGAAAATTCTGTTAACCAACCTGCTACAATTTCACTTTCTGCTTCTGGCAAGTCGAATGGAATTCTTTCAAGTTCTGCCAACATTGCAATGAAAAATACAATCGCCCCAATTGGCAAAAAGATAATCCAGGGGAAGGATGCTTGACTTGCAACAATTTCGGAGAGGTTTAGTGTTCCAGTAAGAATGACAACGCCAAGAAGTGACAGAATTAATGGAATTTCAAACGAAACCATTTGAAATAACGCTCGAATTCCACCGATGAAGGGGTATTTGCTATTTGCAGACCATGACGCTAGAACTGTAATGATTGGAAAGAATCCAATTACAGCAAAGACTGCAATCAAGCCTAGATCAATATCTGCTACAACCCAACCAGGGGCAACTGGAATTAATGCGACAAAGGCAGCAGCAGTTCCTACAAACATAAGTGGAGATAGAATAAAGATGGGTTTGTCAGCCTTTGCTGGAATGATTATTTCTTTTGTAACTAGTTTTATACCATCAGCTGCTATTTGAAGAATTCCTTCAATTTTTCCACAGTAGAATGGTCCTACTCTAAGCTGAAGTTTTGCAAGCATTTTTCTTTCAATAAAAATTACTGAAGCTGCAAGTAATGCTGCAAATCC
>JAEHKQ010000043.1 GCA_016838795.1 Nitrosopumilales archaeon | reverse complement strand
CACCGTTTGGATCCATAGGTGGTAATAACGTTCCATTAATTGCCTTCAAAGTTTCGACTATGGTAGACGTTTTATTTTGAACAACTCCATAGATGTCAAGTACTTGAGCACCGATTGTTCCAGCACTGTAATCCAACTTTCCATCATCATCAAAATCATAAATTAAAAATTCATTCCCACTTCCTAATTTGATTGGTGTTTCATCGGTAAAGTCAAAATCATAATTTGGTCTTTCTCCACTTGGTAAATCAAATCTTGTATAATCTTTCCACGATGTTGACATATCTGGTATTATGGTATCATAAACACCTGATTCAACAGAGTCTACAACTAAAACAGGTACTACTTGAACTCTGGTAAAAGGTCCTTGTAATGCACCTTGATACATAATTCCCAGGTGATATATTCCACTTTTTGAAACAATATAATCACGGTTATTGGTTCCGATCTTCATATCATCTGTTAAGGTTCCATTAAAAATTGGTGCAAACCCAGCTTGTGGGTAAAATGAATTATAAATTTCAATGATTGTGCCGTTTCCCTTTTGGTAAATATCAAGAAATACACCCTTTTTTGTTCGGTAGACTTTGGAGGTTACATCTTCTGGTAGTGATTTTGTAAAATTTCGAAGAATTCCATCTTCATCAATGTTTGCAACAAATGTAGCATTTGTAAGAATTATTCCTTGACCATCAGCATCCAACATGATTGGAATGTTATCTTTGTCCCTAGCCAACGAATGTCTGATATCTAGATTTGAAAAATCAACACCTGTGTCTATAACTGCAATTTTGATTCCCGAACCAGTGAGATTATATTTTTGATGAACCATTTCTGAACCAGTAATGTCTCCTATTCTGGAAATTTCTGCAATATCATTTGAATTATCTGAGGAATGAAGATCCACAAGAAAATCTTCAATTACATAAAATCCTTGTGACTGTAGTTTTGATATTTTATTTTCTGAAATTACACCTACTGAAAAAAAACCATTTTGTGATTCGATGGTATAGATTTGATTTTTGATTTCAGAATTTGCATCAAGTGATGTACCACTTCCAAAAATCAAATATCTTTTAAGTTGATCTTGTTTTTCAATTGGAATTGAATTTATTTTCACGATGCCAGAAGTATGTTCAAGTTTTAGCTGAGAGTTTTGTTGATATTGTTGAGGAAGATCACCTCCCAAAAAGGAATATGAATTGTT
>JAEHKQ010000042.1 GCA_016838795.1 Nitrosopumilales archaeon | reverse complement strand
TAAAACGAATTTTACATATAAAAATAAGAATTATGAATTTTCAGACTTCAGTTTGTCAATAGCTTCTTTCTTTTTCAATCTCCTAGTTTCTATCGTCATTACTATCAACAAAAATATGAAAAGCCACGGCAAGAACATTATCTCTCCAGCTACACTATGGAATTCCTCCCATTGTTCTGCGTTAGTTGTTACCTTTAATGCATAAACAGAGAGTGCGAAAATTCTAATCACATTTACAGTAATCGTTCCCAATATTCCTAGTCCAAAGTAAACCCACTTTCTTCCTCTTGGAATGTTCATTTTGAGTAGGAACGCACCCATCACCAAGGAAAAGATGATTATGCTGTGTACTCCAGCTGATGGCCAGAACACTTGTAGGGCGAATGGTCCGTGATCACCTCTAAGGAACATCAGATTGTCTCTAGCTGTAGCTGTTCCCAGATCAAATGCATTAACCAACCAGACATTTAGATTTATGAGATGTGGTACAAAGTATTGTAGTGGTCCTAGAGCATCATATGGGAAGAATGCATCAAGTGATAGAATGATTGCAGAACCGCCAAGGAATATTGGTCCAGCTGGTGCGATTCTAATCCATCGTTTTCCAAAGTAGATGGTTAGTGCAGTTATAGTAAATGCTGTTAGAATGATAAAGTCCCACATCCAGGTCCATGAGAGGACTAATTGTATATCGTAAACCTCGGCTCCCTGTACGATGTATTCTCGTAGTCCGTACTCAAGTGATACGAGATAGACAATTACTAGAATGGCTAAAGGAATAACAGTTAGAATTCTTTTTTTGGTAATACCAAGCTTTAGTCCAACTAGTTCAGCTATGATGAAGGCTAATGCGAACAGGAATCCTCCTCGTCCTTGATTCCAGCTTAGACTGAATGAATCTGGGAATACTACTAAAGCAAACAGAATTGGGCTTGCGATTACTCCAATAGCTATAATGAGATTTTTGTTCTTCACTGGTTTTTCCGTGGGATACGGTTCAAAAAAAGGTTAGTAATTCCCATTTTCTAGTAATCGATTGTCTTTATTCTTACCTCACTCCCCTTTGATTCAAGGTAATGACCCAAAAAATTCTTGAGTTGTTCCGCTATTCTATAACCCAGTGCGCCTTTCATCATGCCTGATTTTTCTATTATGAAGAACATTTCTGAGCTTAGTTTAACATTAAAAAAAGTCCATCCTGCCTTTGTAAATGGCTCACTGATATGATAACCATTTTTCACTTTGCATGTATCTTCTAATCCCTCCAAGGCCTTTTTCACCAGAATGATTTCTTTATCAAAATTTCTGGTACTCAATTGGAAGATTGGTTGCATTCTTAATGTCTAGTTGCGCCTTAATTATAACCGAGAGGATGAATAGAATGGAAATTAACATTCCGATGAAGACGTGCTATTTGCTTTTCTCTATTGGTATCATAAGTATACTAGATTATTCCCTGACATCAGCTACAGCGGAATCATACCAGGTTGAAATCGTCGCAGAAAATCTCGAGGTTCCTTGGGGAATTGCATTTGCACCAGATGGAAGAATCTTTGTCACGGAACGAGTTGGAAATCTTAGAGTCATAGAAAATGGAATTCTAAACCCCGAACCCATAAAAATTCTAGATGTTTCTGGATTCGAGGGCGGTCTGCTAGGAATTGCACTGGATCCAAACTTTGAGGAGAACCATCACATCTATCTATATTATACCTACAATGATTTCCTTAGTACCTACAACAAGCTTTCCCGTTTCACTGAATCAAACAATCAACTATCGGATGAACTCATTCTATTAGACAAAATAGCTGGAGGATCAATCCATGATGGCGGCAGAATAAAGTTTGGTCCAGACGGAATGCTCTACATCACAACAGGAGAGGCGGGTATACCAGACAGGGCACAGGATCTAAATTCTCTCGGCGGAAAAATTCTAAGGATTAATCCAGACGGAACCATTCCAGATGATAATCCATTTGAAAATTCTCCAGTATACTCGTATGGACACAGAAATCCACAAGGACTTGACTGGGATCCAGTAACCGGCAAGCTTGTAATATCAGAACATGGTCAATCGGCACACGATGAAGTGAATGTAATAGAACCGGGAAAAAATTATGGCTGGCCCAAAGTGGTTGGTGATGAAACTGACCCAAGCTATACCAGCCCTATTCTACACACCGGTGATGAAACATGGGCTCCTTCCGGTGCTAGTTTCTACAATTCTGATAATATTCAACAATGGGAGAACAAGTACTTTATCGCAACATTACGTGGAAACCATCTAAGAAT